>CAUTSW010000007.1:0-32004 GCA_963541085.1 uncultured Campylobacter sp. | reverse complement strand
GTCCATATGGTCGCCCGACGCGAGAAAAAATGGAGGCTTTTCGCGACTTTTTGCAATCAAAAAGCGTGACTTGCACAATCCGCCAAAGTAAAGGGCTAGATATTTCCGCGGCGTGCGGACAACTAAAAGAGAGGAGCAAAAATGCAGATAGTAGATGTGATTGAGATCGTTTTTATAGGGATTGTTGCGCTGGTTGGCATCGGCTCAATAGCATGGCTATTAATTAGCGAAAAGAGAAAAAATAGAGAAAATTGAGTATTTTTTTAACGCCAAATTTATGCTAAATTTTAGATAAAACTAGCGTTAATTTGGCAATTTGAGATTTTAATTGCGATTTAAAAACATATAAAATTTAGAAATTTCACCACAAAAGCATGGCAAAACAGCTAGTTTTAATAAAAAATCGAGCAAAATTTGGTAGTAATTTTTAAAAATAGAATACAGCTATGCAAATTTTGCAAGATATTTTAATTATAAATTGTCAAATCATTTAAATTTCTACATCTAAAAATCTACAAAACCGCTTTTGATGTTTTCTATCACAATAAACAAATCATCTATTTAAGGCGCAAATAGAGTAAATTTCTACGCAGCAAAGCAAACCAAAAATACCCATATTTACGCGCTCAAAGATAAATTTTCACGCGCCAAGCTACAAAAATGGCAATATAAAACCTGCGCGAACTATTTTAGAGCAGAAATTTGAATGCAAATTTCAAATATAAGAAAAAATTGGACTCAAGTAGAGCAAATTTATTTTTTCCTATTAGTTTTAATAAAAAATTTATGCAAATTGTCTCTATTTTGTGTTATCTAAATTCACTTTTTATACAATTTACTTTTTTGTGGATTAAAGATAGAAAAAACCAAGCTTTTGTTGATAGTCGTTTGCAAACTTATTTTTGTAGTTTTAGCCGCGTCTTTGCGCGATAATCCACAAGCCATCATAAGCTTTTTATGCTATAAATCGTGGATTTTTCTGGCTACAAACGTTCCAAAATGGGCGTTAGCTCAAAGTTTTTAACTATCTTAAATAAATTTGCTGTTTCGTTTAAGCTAGGTAGTAGCTAGCAAAATAGAGAGTTTTTGCGCGGTATTATTAGAAAACAGAAGCGTTTTTATTTGTTTGGTGTGCCTTATTTTGACTCAAAATGGCTCATTAATTAGAGCTTCTTCATTAATTTTTTCACTCATTTGCCATTAAAATTTGAAAATTTTTGAATAAACTTTGCCTTAAAATTCCGCTAAATTTAGCAATCTTTTCTATTTTTCTTTAAATTTTTGCAAAAATATTTCATAATTTCTTTAGATTTCGCTTTAAAAATCTTTACAACTTTTTAACATTTTAGATGCGCAATAATCATCAGCGTAAGTTTGCTCTTTTATGTAAATTTAAACTGCATAAGGTCTAAGTTTAAAAAACCAAGCAAGATTCTAAGATTTTTTAAATATTTTTAAACTTTGAAACTCTTAAAACATCGCGAAAATCAAAAATGCAAACGCCATAAAAGCCTAACATTTGCGCTAAAAATTTGCATTTTGACAACTACGACGCATTTAATAGTGCAAGATTTTATTATAAATTTAAAAAAACAAATCTGCACTCGTTTAATGCAGTTCCAAAAGCATAAATTTTACGATTGTAAAAGCGACAAATGCCATAATCATAGCTATAAAAAAATCGATAATTCGCAAAATTTTCGGGCTAGAAAGAGCGCGTGAAAACTTTTGCGCGAAAAACCCGAGCGTAAAAAACCACACACCAGAAGCACTCACGCAGCCAAGCCAAAAAAACGTCTTTTCGTCCAATAAAAATGGCATCGTAACAGCACCCATCATAAAAATCGTATCCAAATAGCAGTGCGGATTCAAAAACGTCACACCAAGCGTTAAAAGCACAGATTTTTTGAGCGAATAGTGCGTATTTTCAGAGTTAATTTTTTGTGCCGTAGAGCCACGGAGTGCCGAAAGTAGCGCAGAAAACCCGTAAATCATCACAAATAAAATACCAAAAATCCCAACACCTAGCATTAAAATTTTATTTTCGCCAAGGATTTTTCCGACGCCAAAAATCCCAGCCCCCATAAGCAAAAAATCCCCAATCACACAGATCAAACAGACCAAAAATACGTTATTTTTAGCGATACCCTGCTTTAAAACAAACGCATTTTGCGCCCCGATCGCACTAATTAACGACAATGAAAACAAAAAACCCTTTATAAAAATCAAAAACAAATTCACCCCTTATTTTCTTTAAAATTTAGTTTAAATTCGAGCTTTTTTACGAAAAAACAGGCAATTTATATGCTAAAACTCGATAAAATATTCGCAATTATTTCAAATATTACCGCAATTGCAACAAATAAAATTTCAAAAACCAGCGGCAAAAAAGCAAAAACAGTCTCAATCGCAATCGAAATGGCAAAAAACATAATTTCGACCAAAAAGAGTGTCACGACGATAAAAATTGTCAAAAATTTACTAAATCCACTCTTGTTTGACCATTTTTGCTTACGATTTTTGTATTTATCGATGATTTTTTGTTTTACGAGAGACTTTTTTGCCACGACTTGACTCAGTTTTTCTATCACACAAGAAATTTTAGATTTAAATCTATTGACAAATTTAGATATAAATTTCATATTTTCTCCAAAAATTTACCGAATTTTCTAGCCGATTTTACCGTAATTTATATCAAAAACAGCGCGCAAAAACTCAGTTTGCGCGTCCATTTTGCTCTTAAACTCATAAAATTTACCACCTAATTCAAACGAAATTTCATTTGCATGCAGACACAGCCGCCCCGCCCCACTCGCGCAAAATCGCTCATTTTTATCCGCCATTTTAGATAAAAATTTATCCGCAAACGAGTCGTTCACACCATAAAGTGTATCGCCTAAAATCGTGTGCCCAAAATAGTGCAAATGGGCGCGGATTTGATGTTGGCGACCGGTGAGCGGACGGGCACAAACTAGACTAAAACCGCGCAAATTTTGCTCGCAAAAAGTATCAAATCTAGCCGAATTTTGCCTGTTTGCGCCACAAATTTTATAAATTTCATCTGGTTTAAAGTATTTTATACGCTCAAAATTTGTGAGTGCTGGTTTGCCATTTTCATCTATGATTTGACGAATTTTTATCGCACCATCTCCTCCGCAAAGTGGCGCATTAACGCAGAAATTTTCCTCCGTTTTTCCGCGCACAAGTGCTAAATACGCCTTACAAACAGCGCGTTTTTCAAACAAAATTTTAAGCTCATTTGTCGATTTTTTATTCAAGCTAACGACAATTAGCCCGCTAGTTTCGCAATCTAGCCTATGTGCCACGCACGCTTTTCGCCCATAACGCGACCAAATTTCATCATATAAAGAGTATTCACACGCGCGCCCATTTGGATGGCTTAGCACGCCACTAGGTTTATCAAAAACAGCAAATTCAGCACACTCAAATATCGGCTCCAATCCGCGCGGACGTGGCTCATAATCAATAATGTAAATTTCGCCAAAAATCGGCAAATTTTTACTCTCTATACAAATTTCGCCCATATAAAGGCGTTTTTTATCTATTATTTTTTGCGCCGCACACATTTGATAGCCCAAATTTAGGAGAAATTGATAGGCTTTTTCGCCACTGGCACGACCGATAGTTTGCTTGATGTAAGGCATATTTTAATCACTTTTAGTTAGAATACGAGCTCTTAATTTAATCAAATTTCCATAAAAAAAAGGTAAAAAATGGTAGAGAGATACGCAAGAAAAATCATGTCGGATAAGTGGAGTATAAAAGCAAAATATGACGCCTGGCTAAAAGTAGAGCTAGCCGCCGTAAAAGCGTGGGAAAAGCTCGGTCTAATACCTAGCGAAGATGCACAAAAAATCGTAGAAAATGCCAAATTTGACATCGCGCGAATCGACGAAATCGAAAAGACGACAAAACACGACGTCATCGCATTTTTAACAAGCGTTAGCGAAAGCTTGGGCGCAGAGAGCCGATTTGTGCATTATGGAATGACATCTAGCGATACGATTGATACGGCTGTTGCTTTGCAAATTCGCGATAGTTTGGAACTGATTTTAAGCGACATTGATGAGCTTTTAGAGGCGATAAAAACACGCGCATTTGAGCACAAAAATACACTAATGGTCGGGCGAAGTCACGGAATACACGGCGAACCAATCACTTTTGGGCTAGTTTTGGCGATCTGGTATGATGAAATTTCGCGCGCAAAAGAGCTAATAATCCACGCTAAAAATACGATTTGCGTCGGTAAAATCTCAGGTGCAATGGGAAATTTCGCTCACGCACCGCTTGATTTAGAAGAGCTTGTGTGTGAAAATTTAGGACTAAAACCGGCTCCAGCTAGTAACCAAATAATCCAACGCGACCGCTACGCACAGGTGATGAGCGCGATCGCCCTACTCGCTTCTAGCTGCGAAAAAATCGCTATCGCCGTGCGACACTATCAGCGCACAGAGGTCTATGAGGTGGAGGAATTTTTCTCTCCAGGACAAAAAGGAAGCTCCGCAATGCCGCACAAACGAAACCCAGTTTTAAGCGAAAACGTAACCGGATTATGCCGAATTTTGCGCTCTTACGCAGTTCCAGCGATGGAAAATGTAGCATTATGGCACGAGCGTGACATCTCTCATAGCTCGGTTGAGCGATTTATCTTGCCAGATGGTTTTGTGACGGCGGATTTTATGCTAAACAGACTTAAAAATATCATCGCGAATTTCATCGTATATCCAGAAAATATGATGCGAAATTTAAATCTTACCGGCGGGCTTGTATTTTCACAAAGAATTTTACTCGAACTCCCATTGCATGGTATTTCGCGCGAAGATGCGTATAAAATTGTCCAACGAAATGCGATGAAAGTTTGGGCGGATTTAGGTCAAGGAAAAAGCGCGATAAATGAGCGCAAAGAGAGCCTGTTTTTACAAAATTTGCTAAACGATGCCGAGCTTATCAACGCAATCGGCGAAGATGCAGTAAAATCGTGCTTTGACTATGCTTATTACACGAAAAATGTCGATAAAATTTTCGCAAGAGTCTTTAAATGAGATATGAAATTTGGCGAAATTTAGATGAAATTTTGGCGAACACGCGAATAAATTTGCATGATATAATCTACAATTATGCAAATTTGCTTGGTGCTAAATTTGATGTTTTAAATTTAATTTCTATTAAATTTTCGCGATTAAATTTAAAACTTTTTCGCGCAAATTTTGTTAATGTTTCGCACGAAACTGGACTGATTTTATGAAAATAATTTTTGTAATTTCGGCACTTAGAAACGGTGGTGCCGAGCGTGTTTTGCAAATTTTGGCAAATGGAATTTGCGATGAATTTGATGTAAAAATCGCCTATTTTGAAGAGGATCAAGGGCGATACAAATTTGATAAACGTGTGCAAATTGAGCATGTAAATGTCTATAAAAAGCAGACGCCACTATATAAATTTCGCACGCTAAGACGCTATTTTCGCGAGGAAAATCCGGCATTAATCATAAGCTTAATTGATTGGACAAACGTTGCTTGTATAATCGCAAATTTAGGATTAAAATCGAAAATTATCGCCACAGAGCACAACGAACAGAGCTTTTTAAGTAGTAAAATTTACCGCTTTTTACGCGATTTTTCATATAAATTTTGCGACGTTTTAACGGTGCTAAGTCGCTCGGATTTTGAATACTATTCTAAATTTACGCGCCGATGCGAGATAATGCATAACCCATTTTTTGGCGATTTACAAGCAAATTTTCACAAAGAAAACACGATTTTATGCGTAGCAAGATTAGAAAGCGTAAAAAATCACAAGCTCATATTAGACGCATTAAATTTAATCCCACAAGTGTTACGCAAAGAGTGGAAAATCATCTTTGTAGGAGATGGTTCGCTCCGTAAAGAGCTAATAGAATATGCCCTAAATTTGGACGTTAGCGTCGAATTTGTGGGGCATAAAGAAAACGTGCGTGAGTATTACGAAAATGCTAAAATTTTCGTTCTTGGCTCAAATAGCGAAGGGCTATCAAATGTGCTAATAGAGAGCGCGTTTTATGAGTGTGCGCGAGTTTGCACCGCAACAATTGGCGCGATGGAGCTTATTAAAGATGGCAAAACAGGGCTACTCTCGCCGATAAAAGATGAAAAAGCACTCGCGAAAAATCTTGAAATTTTGATGAGCGATAAGCAAAAAAGAGAGCAAATTATCCAAAATGCAAAGGCGAATTTGAGCGAATTTGAGCCAAAAAACATTATAAAAAAGTGGAAAAATCTCATAAATTCGCTGTTTTGAAAAAATTAAAGATGCAAAATGAAAAATCTATACATTTTTTTACCAAAACTAATAGTGTGGACAAATCCGTTTTTTATGCTAGTAAATTTTTTGGGGAGGCGATTTTTCCGATAAATTTTAAACGAAATAACCATCGCCCAAAAATCAAGCATTTTTGATACTTAGCCCCAAAACGGCGATTTGATATTATAGACTTTGATAGTTTTATGAGCTAAAATTTTGCTAAATATCAAAAAATGCGACTTAAATCTATCAAAATTGACAAAAAACATTGTAAAACGGGGGACAAATCGCACTTGCATTGATATCGCGCAAATCGCACCATAAACCGCCAACTATCTTACGGCGTCCGCCAAGCTAAAACCGCCAAAACATCTCAAACAAAATTTACGCAAACTAAGCAGATTTTATTGTAGTTTTTACATCTTTATCGCTGTTAATTTGCGCTGTAAAAATGAAATAAATTCTATCTTTTGGTTAATGCGGTCGCTAAGCTTGAAAAAATTACTTTTAATTTAGCCAGTTCGCATTTAACACAACCCGCATTTTTGAATATTTTGCCACACAATCAATCCATCGCAAGCTTTCTAACAGTCAGAATAAATCGCGCTCACGATAATATCGGCATTATTTCGCTAGCAAATTTGAAAACTTAAATATTTTTTAGATCAAAGCTCTAATATTTTGTAGAAATTTGTGAACAAAATATGCTCGTTTTCATCGGCAAAGTCATAAGCCAAATCCACCCGCGCAATGCGATAACGCGCCACATTTAAATATCAAAAACGTGAAACTTTGCTCGTTTAAATTACACTTTGATGTCCCCGCCAAAACAATCTATTTTTTACAAAACGCAACCAATCACGGCTAAATTTGTTGCGATTTATTTAATTAAATGCCGCCAAAAATAATCAAAATTTCGCGCTAAATCCCATACGCACATTGCGCCCAGGCGCAGGTATCGGCCCCGCACTTAGCGCATCTACATAATATTTATCGCCCACATTATCGACGCTTAAATTTACCTGCGCGTTAGGCGAAATTTTATAACTTGCATAAAAATCCAGCGTGGAATATGGCTTCCAATTCGTCTCCCAAATTTTACTAGCCCCCAATGCTTTATAATTTTCTTTTGCTACAGGCTTGCCAACATGTATCACGCGCGCGCCAAAAAGCAATTTTTCATCAAGCATTCTCGCACCAAAATTTAGCGTCAGCTGATCTTTGGGCGGAATATGTTGAAGAGCATATGAACTAGCCACCCCGCCCCGCCCGCATAGTGGCGAATCATTGCTAATCGCGCTTTTACCATCATTTTTACGACAAAACATCGTCGAAAACATGCGATTGTATGAAATTTCACCAAACCAAACACGCGCATCATAGCTTAGCGAAATTTCCGCGCCACGCATCCGCGCATAATCTAAATTTACCCGCCCAGACGCAACGTACTTTTGCCCGTGAGAAGTGTCATCTTGCGTCCAAACTTGTGCCCTTGTAATATAATCTTTAATGTAATTATCAAAAATAGCTGCATGAAAACCAAATTTATCGCTCTTTTTAAAAATTCCATTTGCCAAATATCCGGCGCCAAGCTCTAAATTTCGTGCTTTTTCTCCAAAAAGTGGCGTATCTTGCAAAGGCACTATAGAAATAGGCGGTGTCGTCGCTTCAAACAAGCTCGGGTTGCGCAAAATTCGCACAAATTTAGCATACATCGTTAGTTCATCATTTAAAAACACACTTAGTGTCAAATTTGTAGAAAAGCCTTGATTTTTATCTTTGAGTGTAAATTTTTCTTTTTTATTTTTTGGATTACTTGCTCGAAAATCCATCGTGTGAGAGTTTTGATAGCGCACACTCGCATCTAGCTTAACTTTAGGTCCAAAATAGTAGCCCAAATTTGAAAAAACATTAAACTCTTTTCTCTTGCCATGACTTGCGAAGTTTGGATCTTCATTCCAATTGTTAGGAATTTTCTTGCGTGGCGCACCTGTTTTATCGTAGCTATAACCTGCGCCATATTCAAAACTCAAATTTGGTGAAATTTGACTTAAATTTGATAAATTCACTCCGCTACGAACATAAGAAGCACCATACGAAATGATTTGCAACCACTCTTTTGGATAGTTTAAATTTGGATTTTGCTCGATTTTGTCTTGCAAATCCCAATCTGGATTATCACCCTGATCGATATTTAAAACATTCATACGATTATGCGCGCGCAAAGTAAAGGCATTTGCTTTTAAATTTACATATGGATTTTCCGGATCATACGCGTATTGCGCGGTGTAGGTATCAATATCAATTGTGCTAAGCTCGTGTTGGTGGATATTATTTTGAGTAAGCATACCGACAATATTTCCATATCTGCTGCGATATGCGTTATAACCAATCTCTAGCGAATGTGCATCAAATTTCGCCTTTGTTTTTAGCAAAACCGAATGATTATCTTGCGATGTATTTAGCACCTCTTCACCTGCGCGATATGGGGTAATATGCGCGTTTTGGTATTGTGGCTTTGCGCTGTATTTATATTTGCCGATTTTATAGTCTGCCCCAGCACCTCTTTTACCAGCGTAGTAATTGCCGTTTTTACGCACGGCATATGCGGCAACTAGCTCAAAATACTCATTTGCATAGCCAAGCGCAACCGAGCCATTGCGACCAAGAGAATCAAATTTATGCTGACGTTTTATCCCACGCGCAGGATAAAACTGCGATGCGTTCGGGTTTTTATTAATCGTAGCATCTGTAATCTCATTTATCTCATAATCATTCATTACCCAGCCCGCGCGCGTCCCAACTGGTGTCTTATGCGTGCTATTCGTGGCAAAATCTCCTTTTATCCGAACACCAAAATTTTGCCCTTGCGGGATAATATCTTTTGCACCAATTGTCTTCATTCGCACTACACCACCACTTGCGCCAACAGCGTCGGCACCATTATAAGCACCCTTTTGAATATCTACAGAGCCAATAAAATCAGGATCAAGATACGAGCGCGAATTTGCACCATTGTAGCCTTGATAAATCGTTGTTTCATTACTCGCGCCATCAATTATCACAGGCACTCTACCCTGCCCTTGCATACCACGGATATTTACATCTAACGCGCCAGAATTTCGCCCATCACCATTATAAACACCAGCAATACCAGATAGAAAATCGCCAACACTCGTGCCACGAAAACGCGAAATTTCACTTTCGCTAATGTGTTCAGTGGAAGCTGAGCTTTCAAATTTAGTATCTTTTGGATTGTTTATCGCGATGATATCGACCGAATTTAGAGTAACATTATCAATTTTATCACTAGATTTAAAGACGTTTTGTAAATTTTTAGATAAATTTGAAGATGATGATACAACAACGCAAAGTCCGCAAATAATAGTAACTCTGAGTGAAATTTTATACATAATATAATCCTAAATTTGATTAAATTTCAAAATAAAATTGCGAATGATATCCAAAAAAATATTAAAAGAATATAATAGATGATATTAAAATTAGGCGTAGTTTTATGCGAATTTTTACCACTTACAGCAAGCAAAGTCGCCAAATATTCACGCCACAAACCTAGCTAAAATTTAAAAATTAAATTTGCTTTAGCGTAGCAACCGCCAAAGCAAATTCAAACCAAATTTTAGCACTCAAATTCATCACAACATCACAGCGACAATCGCGCCAAAAACAACAAGCGGAATATTAAAAAATATAAAAGTCGGCACGCACGTATCATAGATATGATTGTGCTCTCCATCGCTATTTAGCCCAGATGTCGGCCCCATCGTGCTATCGCTAGCTGGACTTCCCGCATCGCCAAGCGCAGCAGCAATACCAACAAGCAAAATCGTCGCACTCACACCAAAACCCAAACTCGCGCAAAATGGCACATAAATCGCCGCAATTATCGGTATTGTCCCAAAACTCGTGCCAATCCCCATCGTCACCAAAAGCCCAATTATAAGCATAATCAAAGCCCCACCAAACGCACCACCGCTAATCAAACTAGCAAATTTTACCAGTTCATCTATGCCATTTGTATTTTTCATCACTTCAGCAAAACCGCTAGCCACAAGCATCACAAACGCGATAAATGCCATCATCGAAAGACCTTTTTCCATTATTGCATCCATTTTGCGATACTCTATTCCACCAGTAATTATCATCACCAAAAGCCCAGCCAACGCACCAATAGGAAGCGATTTTAACTCAATTTGGACAATAAAAGCAACAACCGCACCGATTAAAACACCCCACTCTTTGCGACCCATTTTTAGCGAATTTGCGCTCAAATTTGCACTATTTTCGCACGAAATTTCACCATAAATTCTAGGCTTTTTATAAAAAATCAGCGCACAAATAAGCCCAAAAAGCATTATCGCCCCGCCTATCCACATCACAGAGGCAATCTCAGATAAGCTCACTTTAAGCCCTTGTTTTGCCAGCTCGTCACGAAGTAGCTCATGAAACATAAGCCCAAAACCAACAGGTATACTCACATACGGCGCTTGCAAACCAAACGTCAGCGCACACGCCACACCACGGCGATCTATTTTTAATTTATTCATTAAACCCAAAAGTGGCGGGATTAAAATCGGAATAAAAGCGATATGCACAGGGATTAAATTTTGTGAAAAACAAGCGATAAATGCAATAGTAAGGCAAAATAAAAACGATCGGTGCGAGATGACACGCGCGACGAAATTTACTAAAATCGCAGTCAAATTTGTAGCCCCAATCGCAGCCGCAAGCGCGCCAAGCAAAATATAACTAAGCGCGGTTTCTAAATTGCCCTTCATTCCATCGATTAAAATTTCCATAATATGAGCGATATTATCTCCGCTTAAAAACCCAGCAAAAATTGCCGAAACCAAGATCGATAAAAGTACATTAAACCGCAACAAACACAACACACACATCAAAATAATGCTAAGAAGCACAGGATTTGTAAGCATAAAAAGCCCTTAATTTTGAGATAAAAACGCGAAGTATATTCAAATTTGTATCAAATTCAAGTGAATTTTATAAAAAATTAAACATAAATTAAACACAAATTTAAAAAACAGCATTAACTAAATAGTAAATTTTAAATTTTTAAGTGCCTATTTTTACATATAAATTTTTACAATTCTAAGCAAAATAAGCACGAAATTTAGAATTTAATTTTGACTACAAAACTTCTAATATTTAATTTAATCATTAATAAATTATGTTAATATAACGCGATTTTTTGTTTGTAAAACGAAAGGAAATTTATGAAATTATTCGGAACAGACGGCGTTAGAGGAAAGGCGGGAAATTTTATCACCGCAGAACTTGCAATGCGCCTAGCGATGGCAGCTGGAATTTATTTTAGAAAAAACTCAAAAACAAATATGATTTTACTTGGTAAAGATACGCGCAGAAGTGGTTATATGATAGAAACAGCGATGGTGGCTGGTCTTACGGCAGTCGGTTATAATGTGCGCCAAATAGGGCCTATGCCAACACCTGCTATCGCATTTTTAACTGAAGATATGAGATGTGATGGCGGCATAATGATAAGCGCAAGCCACAACCCATATCACGACAACGGCATTAAATTTTTCGATAGCACAGGCTTTAAATTAGACGAAAATAAAGAAGCCGAAATCGAAAAATATTTTTTTGATGATAATTTAATCAAAGAGGCAGCCAAAGAGGGCATGGATATTGGTGTCGCAAAGCGTGTTGATGATGTTATTGGACGCTATATCGTGCATATTAAAAGCTCATTTCCACACGGGCGCACACTTCGCAAACTCCGCATCGTATTAGACGTAGCAAATGGCGCAGCATATAAAGTCGCTCCGACGATTTTTAGCGAACTTGGCGCAGAAGTTATCGTGCTAAGCAACAATCCAAACGGCAAAAATATCAATGAAAACTGCGGCGCGTTGCATCCACAAAATTTAGCACTTGAGGTAAAACGTTTGCGCGCTGATGTTGGCTTTGCATTTGATGGCGATGCCGATCGTCTTGTCGTAGTTGATGATAATGGCGATATAATCGATGGCGATGTGTTAATTGGCATAATGGCTAAATTTTTAAAAGACAACGACAAATTAAAAAACAATCTTGCAATCTCTACGATTATGAGCAACTCAGCACTCTCTGATTTTTTAGGCGCAAATGAAATTTCACTCTTAAAAAGTAGCGTCGGCGATAAATATGTATTAGAACTAATGCGCGAAAAAGGCGCAAATTTCGGTGGCGAGCAAAGCGGTCACATAATTTTTGGTGATTATGCCAAAACAGGCGATGGAATTTTAAGCGCACTACAATTTAGCGCGGCGATGCTACAAACGGGCAAAAAAGCAAGCGCATTAGCGACCCTAATCAAACCATACCCGCAAATTTTAAAAAATTTAAAAGTCAATGAGAAAAAACCGCTCGAAAAGATCAAAGGCTTAAAAGAATTTCAAGAAAAATTGCAAAACGAAGGTTTTCGCACACTATTTCGATACTCTGGCACCGAAAATGTCATTCGCCTTTTAATCGAAGGAAAAAGCGAACGCAAAGTAGAAGCGGCGATTTGCGAAGCGGAAAATTTCTTTATAAAAGCGTTAAATGCGTAAAATTTACCCCTACTTTTTTACCGCTTTTGGCACGATTTTTATCATAGATCAAGCGATTAAATTCACTTTTTTAAATGGTTTTAGAGCCAAAAGCGACTTCGTCGATTTGATTTTAGTTTTTAATGACGGCGTAGCGTTTTCGATGTTTGCATTTTTGGGCGAATACCTTAAATTTGTCCAAATTTTACTCATCGGCGGATTTTTCGCCTATTTATACTATGAAAAGACACTGCTTTTACAAAATCCAGCGATTTTTGGAGCGATTTTTGGAGCGGGAGTCTCAAATTTAACCGACAGATTTATCCACGGCGGGGTTGTTGATTATGTGTTTTGGCACAAGTGGTTTGAATTTGCTGTGTTTAATTTCGCAGATGTAGCGATTGATGTAGCCATCGCTACGCTATTTTTAAAATTCATTTTTAAGAAAGGAAAAATATGAGTTATAACGCTTATTTATGGTTTAAATTTATCCACTATGCCGCATTTATCTCATGGATGGCAGTGCTATTTTATCAGCCAAGACTTTTTGTATATCATATAGAAAATAAAGACAACGCCGATTTTGTGCGCGTAGTGAAAAAAATGGAGCGTATGCTTTTTAATTCGATTGGTTGGGTCGCGTTTGTTTTTACGATTTTTAGCGCGACGATGATGTTTTTATTTAAAACCGATCTCATAAAGGT
Organism: uncultured Campylobacter sp.; assembly: GCA_963541085.1. GTDB lineage: Bacteria > Campylobacterota > Campylobacteria > Campylobacterales > Campylobacteraceae > Campylobacter_B. Next base: position 18,425 of record CAUTSW010000007.1, on the reverse strand, counting down.
TGGTTATTTTCATATAAAATTAACCTGTGCTTTGGTACTAATTATCTATCACTTCACTCTTTTTTACTACTTAAAACAGCTTCAAAACGATAGATGCAAACGTAGCGGACGGTTTTTTAGAATTTTAAACGAAATTCCAACTATTATTATGTTGATTATCATCTACGCAATGATAAATATGCAATATGGCGGATAAAAATGGGAGCAATTAAAAAAATATTCACGAGCGATTCTAGTAGCGGTGTGCTTTTACTTTTGGTAACACTTTGCGCGATTGCATTTGCAAATTTGGGTTTTTTAAAAGATTTTTACGACGCATTTATACATTTTGGGATAAATGAAACATACAATATGCACTTTTTTGTAAATGACATTTTGATGGCGATTTTCTTTTTTACGATTGGTTTAGAGCTAAAACGCGAACGTTTAGAAGGACAACTTTCGCACTTTTCACAGATATTTTTACCCTGCTTTGCGGCGATTGGTGGTGTGATTTTTCCTGCATTGATATTTGCTGGATTAAATTTTAATAATGAATTTGCGATAAAAGGCTGGGCGATACCAACAGCAACAGATATCGCTTTTACGATCGGTGTAATCGCGCTTTTGGGTAAAAAAGTGCCGTTTAGTCTTAAAATTTTCGTGCTAACTTTGGCGATAATGGACGATTTATACGCGATCTTAATCATCGCATTTTTCTACGCTGGGGAGTTAAATTTTATCTTTTTGGGGCTTGGCGCACTTTGTTATATCGCACTTATAGCTATAAATCGCGCCGATGTTCGCACAAAAACACCATATATCTTGCTTAGCATCGTGCTTTGGTATTTTATCTATCGTTCAGGCATACACGCCACAATTGCGGGAGTTTTGGCTGGATTTGTCATACCAATGCGTGCAAAAGATGGCTCTGGCTCGATGCTAGAAGATTTTGAAAACGCTCTTAAAAACGTTGTAAATTTTGCCATTATGCCACTTTTTGCATTTGTAAATGCGGGTGTTTCGTTTGCTGGATTAAGTGCTAGTTATCTTTTTAGTAGCGTGCCTCTTGGGATTATGTGTGGACTGTTTTTTGGCAAACAAATCGGAATATTTTTGTTTAGTTTTATCGCAATCAAGCTCAAATTTGCAAATTTGCCTGAAAAAGCAAATTTCGTTCAACTCTACGCCGTTGGGATTTTGTGTGGAATAGGCTTTACGATGAGCCTTTTTGTCGATGCTTTAGCATACAATGGAAGCGACGCATTCCATCACGCAGATAAATTAGCGATTTTACTTGGCTCAATGATTTCAGGCATTGTTGGCTATTTTATCGCACGTGCCGTCGGGAATAAAAACTAAATTTTAGCTGTAAATTTGGATAAATTTCGACTAAATTTACAGCTAAAAAATTTTACAAGTAGAGATAAAAATTTAAATTTTTAAACTTTAATCAAACATCAAATTTCAAATTTCACTAAATTTTTGTAAATTTTGATAGAAATTTAAATTTCATTTATGTTTTAATAGATATAATCCGCGCTTATGGTTCCGTAACTCAGTTGGTAGAGTGTCACCTTGACATGGTGGAAGTCGTTGGTTCGAGTCCAATCGGAGCCACCATCTATATCTAAATTTATCCACTTTTTATATCAGATTATCCAAATTTCAAAGCAAATTTATTGATTGATTTTAGAACTATTAAATTCATTAAATTTAAAAGTTTTAATAGCTATAATCCCGCTTTAAAATCACATAAAAAAATGGAAAAAGATGAATAGAAAATTAATTTATAATCCAAAATCAACAGAATCAGTAGCCCAAAGGCGCGTATTTGGCGGTAATCCGCACGGAATTTTAAATTTTACAAAGGCAAAATATCAGTGGGCGCTCAAACTTTGGGATTTGATGGAGGCAAATACTTGGTTTCCAAAAGAAGTTGATATTTCGACTGATGTGATTGATTATAGATATAAGCTAACACCATATGAAAAGCGCATGTATGAGCTAGTTTGGTCGCAATTAATCTCAATGGATAGTTTTCAAACAAACAATCTCGCTGATAATATCAACCCATACATTACCGCACCCGAAATAAATGCCATCTTAGCACGTCAAGCATATGAAGAGGCAAATCACTCAAAATCCTACGCTGTCATGGTTGAAGCGATCTGCGAAAACACGGACATAATCTACGAAATGGAGAAAAAAGATGACGTTTTACGCGAAAAAAACGACTACATTTCAAGTGTTTATGAGAAATTAGCGGGTGATGTGACGGATCAAAAACTGCTTTTTGCGATGGTGGCGAATCAAATTTTAGAAGGCGTCTATTTTTACAGTGGATTTACGTCAATTTACGCTTTGGCGCGTAGTGGCAAGATGCTAGGTAGTGCGCAGATGATAAAATTTATACAGCGCGATGAGATTATGCACCTACTTTTATTTCAAAACATGATAAATTCAGTGCGAAACGAACGCCCAGATCTATTCACGCCATCAAACGAGCGCGAAATTTATGACATGTTTGATAAGGCCTGTGCGCTAGAAATAAAATGGGGACAATACATCACGCAAAACCAGATTATGGGCTTTACCGACGAAATAATCGAAGATTATATTAAATTTTTGGTTGATCAAAGACTCATTGCAATCGGGCTTGAGCGCATTTATAACACAAAAAATCCCGTAAAATGGGTAGATGATTTTTCTAAATTTAATGATCAAAAAGCAAATTTCTTTGAAGGCAAAGTGACAAACTACTCAAAAGGGAGCATTGATTTTGACGATTTCTAGGCTCTATCCGCTGACATTAGACGCAAAATTTGGCGAAAAAAGGGTTGATTTTTTGATAGAAAAAATACGAGAAATTCCCCCAAACAGCCTCATTTTATGTGGCGAATTGGCATTTTGCGGTTACCGCGATTTTGGCTTAGATTTTTACGCCCGAGCAATGAAAAAAATCGCTCCAAATTTAGAAAATAAACTCCTAGCCTACACACAAAAAAACTCAAATTTCAATGAATTTATTATTTTTAACGAGCACGAAATTTTGCACTCCCAGTGCAAAACAAAACTTTTTAAACCAAATTTAGAAGATAAAAATTTTATACCAAAAAGCGAACAAGAGATTGTAAAATTTGAAATTTGTGGCGTAAAATTTGGCGTTTTAATCTGCTTTGAACTGCGATTTTTAGAGCTTTGGGAACGACTTTGTGGCGCGCAAATTATATTAGTTTCTGCTATGTGGGGTATCCAAAAAAAAGCGCAGTTTTTCACCCTACTTCGCGCCCTAGCCTTGCAAACTCGTGCCTATGTTGTGGCGGTAAGCGATGGCGGTAAAGCTCAGCTAAAAATGGCAAAGGTCTTTTATCCAGATGGTAAAAGCGCAAAATGGGCGAAATTTAATCTGGCAAGAATAGATGAATTTAGACGAAATTTAGGCATAAATTTAGATGAGTTTAATCAAAATTGTAGTGAAAATTTAAGTTTAAATTTAAACAAATTGGAGCAAAGTTTATGAGCTCAAATCACAGCGCATTGCAGATAAAATTAGCTGATCAAATTAGAGAAAAACTTGAAATTTCACCTGAAATTTATCGAGCTTTTTGCGAAATTGATCGCGCGGAATTTGTAAAAATTGTGCGAGATGCCTACACGCTAAACCCGCAACCAATCAGTGCCGATCAGTGGATTTCTTCGCCATTAACAGTCGCTAAAATGACACAATATTTAGAACTAGCAGGCGCAGATAGCGTCCTAGAAATCGGCTGTGGCAGCGGGTATCAATCAGCAATTTTAAGCAAAATCGTAAGGCGAGTTTTTGCGGTAGAAAGGATAGAAAAATTAGTTGATGAATCAAAAATACATTTTAAAAATTTAGGCATTTTAAATGTGCATGTATTGCACGCAGACGGGAATTTTGGTTGGGAAAAATACGCCCCATACGATAGAATTTTAATTTCAGCAGCTAAAGAAAGCGTGAGTGAAAAACTATTTTCACAGCTTCGCGAGAATGGTTTTTTAATCGCGCCTATCAAATTTCAAAACGGACAAAAAATCGTCAAATTTCAAAAAAGACGTCTCTTTATAAAAGAGGAAATTTTAGATGATTGTGAGTTTGTTCCGTTACTAAACGGCAAATTTTAAAGGAAAAAATATGCAATACGATAAACAATATTTAATAGATTTATTAGGCGAATGGCAAATTAAATCAAACGAGGAAAACTGGCAAAAAAAGGTCAAATCAACAAGAGAAATTTTAAAAGATTTAAGCAAATGTGCCACAAGTTTTAACGAAACAGAAAATGATTTTTTTCAAAATTTTTATATTGAATTTAGTAGCAATGACCCGCTAAAAATTCTAGATCTAAGCGAAAATTTCATACACGCGGAGTATTTTTTCATCAGCGGATTTTTTGAAAAAAATTTCACTTCGTTTTACAATGGGACATTTTTTGCAGGGGCTTTAAACGAACAAAGAGATAAATTTGTAGATATTAAAAACGTCCGTGTTGGCGATGTTTTAAGCGGATATGAAAAAAATGTTGTCGCACTTTATATTTTTATAGAAAATGTCGCTAAAAATTTTGGGGATTATGCTGAAAAGAGTCAAAAAGACGCGTTTAAAATGAAATTAATACACTTTTACAACGCGATTTATAATCTTTTAACACTGGCTTCAAAGGAGCTTTTAAACAGCTTTTTTGAGATTATTTTACACAATCAGCCATATATTTTAGTTGAGTTAATCCGCACAAGCATAACATCAAATGACTTAGGCAATATTTTGTCGCTATTTAGCGATGAATATGTCTTAAATTCCACAAATGATGAGACAAAATTTAATAAAATTTCACTCAATCAAATGTGCGAAATCATCAGTTTAATTTGCGGCGCAAATGAAAGCATAGAAATTTGTCACTTTAATCAGCTCTCATCTGGAATTATTGGCTCGCTTTTTGATGAAAAAATCAACGATTTTAAAGAATTTTGTATAAAGTCAAAAGAGTATTTTTCTAAATTTCGCCCATTTCCACAAAATGAACAAGATAGTTATACAAACAAAATTTATGCAAATTTATTCTTTACATTTACAAGCGGTTTTGGCAAAGAGACATCAAACAAAAACACAATATATTATGGCGCGATAGCTACTGGCAAAACCCGTAAAATAAAAAATATTTTGAAAATAAAATCAATTCCACAAGAAAATATTTGCTTTATCTACATCAACAAAAATCTAAAATATAAAGATTTAATTGACGGATTTTATGGAGATAAATTTGTCGATGGCGACTTTAAAACACTTTGCAAACGTGCATTTAATGATCAATCAAATGAGTATTTTTTGGTATTAGATGATCTACAAAATGGCGATATTAGCGACATTTTTGGCGAAATTTCTGCCCTTTTTTCACAACGCTACACAGACGAAAAACCGCGCCTAATCAGAACAAAAAACTCTCACATAATAGACACATTTTGTGACGAAGAAAAAGAAAAATTTAGCGTCGTAGTCCAAAATGGAAAATCATATTTTGCAATCCCGCAAAATTTGCATATTTTTGGTACATTTGATGTAAATTATGGTCCATCTTTAACGGCTAGTTTTGCAAAAGATTTTGCATGGATTAAGGTAGAGTGCGATTATAATGAATTAGAGACGATTTTAACAGAAAAAGGGATAAAAAATGCGGCAGTTTTTGTCAAATCTACGCGTACATTAAACGACTTTTTGCACAAAAATTACGATTTTTTCACTCCGCTTGAGATCGGTCATGGAACGTTTAAAAATATCGTTTCGTATGCAAATGATGGAATCATCTCTAAAAAATCGGTTGATTTGTTGTTTGAAAATGAGATTGTGCCGATTTTATTGCCGATTTTTGAAAGAATAATGGAACAAAAAGATATAAAAATTACAATGAAAGTTATAAAAGATAACTTTATTTTTGCATAAAATTTAGATAAAAATTTGAGCTAGAGTTTAAAATTTGAGCCAAATTTTAAACTCTAAAATTTACTTTGTTACTCGCAAATTTTTAACCACGTTTTCAAACTAAATTTTTTAAATTTCACGCTTTAATTTGCATCGCATGAGTTAGCGCAATCGCGATAGCATCGGTGATATCAAGCGGTTTTATCTCTTTGTTTATCCCTAAAATTTTTTTTACCATAAATGCGACTTGCTCTTTATCGGCTTTTGCTTTTCCTGTGACACATTTTTTTACTTGCAATGGCGTATATTCTGCAAAATTCCCGTGAATTTGTAAAATTTTTAGACTCAGCGCACCACGAAATTGCGCTAGTTTTAGCACAGATTGCGGATTATAAGCATAAAACATGCTCTCAATCGCCACAGCATCAACTGAATTTGAGCGAAAAATTAGATCAATTCCTTCGCAAAGTTCGCTAATTTGAAATTGCAAATCACTCGGCTTTATCTTGATTAATCCCGCTTCAATTAATTTTTTATTCACACCTATTTTTTCTACTATCGCGTAGCCTAAATTCCTAGTCCCTGGGTCAATTCCTAAAATTTTCATTCACATATTATCCACTGGTTTTTCACGAGTTATTCACGAAAATATAGGATAAATTTATTAAATTTTTGGTAAAATCGGGCTCATTTTACTAAATTTTAAGGATTTTTTTTGCTCGCGGTCAATAACAAGGTTATAAACGATATAAAAGCCTCCATTTCACGCACTGAATTTGAAAAATATATCGCTTTGTTACAATTTAATGAGAAAATTTCAAAGCCAGATTTGGTTGTTTTTAATGTTAAAAGCGAGCTTATGGCAAAATTTATTCAGACAAAATATGCCGAATTGATAAAAAAAACATATGAAAAGATAACAAACATAAATCCAAACATTTTAATCACATCAAAAACAGAAATTTCAAAAATCAAACAACAAAATATTGAACAAAAAAAACCTAAAAGCACATTTTTGATAGAGACTTATAATTTCGATAATTTCGTCGTCGGTGAGTCAAATTTACAAGCCTACACGTGCGCAAAAACCGTTGCACAAAACCCAGGAAAAGATTATAATCCGCTCTTTATTTATGGACCAAGCGGTCTTGGCAAAACGCACCTTTTACAATCCATTGGGAATTATTGCATAGCACATAATAAAAGCGTAATTTGTATTACATCTGTAAAATTTATAGAGGATTTTGTCTATCATCTAAAAAACGAAACATTGGATAAATTTAAAGAGATATACCGAAATTGCGATGTTTTACTCATAGACGATATACAATTTTTACAAAACAAACTCACAATTCAACAAGAGTTTTTTCACACTTATAATGATTTAAAGCAAAAAAACGGGCAAATAGTAATGATTAGCGATAAAGCACCACAATTTTTGCAAGGCTTTGAAGAGCGACTTTTAAGCCGTTTTGAAGGCGGAAAATTAATTGATATTATGCCTCCTGAATTAGAGACAAAAATAGGAATTATGAAACAAAAATTGCGCGAAAACAATCTAAATTTATCACGCGAAGTAATAGAATACATCTCAGCAAATTTAGGTAATAATATACGCCAACTAGAAGGAATAATCGCAGAGATAAATTTCCATCAAAAAATACTAAAAATCAACAATATTGACATGAATTTAATCAAACCAATAGTGAAAAATCGCATAACACAAGATAAAAAAGAGATTTCAATTGATGATATTGTAGATTGCATTTGCACAGAATTAAACGTCAAAAAAAGCGATTTAAAGAGCAAAAAGCGCGTAAAAGCAATAGCACAAGCTAGACAAATAGCGATATTTTTATCAAAAGAGCTAACAAAAAATTCAATGCCAGTAATAGCGATGTATTTTGGACTAAAAGATCACAGCGCAGTATCAAAAAACATAAAAAAAGTAACAGAAATAATCAATCAAAACGGCTATGAAGCAACAAAAATATCAGAACTAAAAAATAAGATAAAAAAGGAAAAGAGTGAAAATGTGTGAAAAACTTTTAAATTTAATTCACACGTTTTATCCCACAAATTTCGTCATTTGCGTAGCTTTTTCACAAAATCACGCAACTTACTAAGATGACTAAAAATTTAAATTTATAAAGGAGAAAATTTATGAAAGTAATAATAAACAAAATAGAGCTAGACAAGATGATCTCAAACTCAGCCTCTTACGCAGAAAAAAAAGATTTAAGCTCAATAATATCTCACATATTATTTTGCGCAAAAGATGGTATTTTGCAAGTAAAAGCGACAGATTATGAACTTGGATTAAATTACAAAAACAAAAATGTAAAAATCGAACAAGAAGGCTTTGCAACAGCAAACGCAAAAAAAATAGGTGATATAGTAAAAAGCATGAAAGATGGAGATATCACACTAGAAACGAAAGAAAATTTCATCATAATAAAACAAAAATCATCAAAATACAAGCTTCCTATGTTTAATTACGAAGACTTTCCAGCTTTCCCGACAAATGAAAATATGTCAAAATTTGATATAAATTCGCTAGTCTTCATCCGCGCTTTAAAGAAAATTTTCCCTTGTATAGATACAAATAATGTAAATTATGCGATGAATGGTGCACTAATTGACGTAAGAGATGATTATATAAATTTAGTCGCAACAGACGCAAAAAGGCTAGCTTTATACAAATTAAACGTAAAAATAAATGATAAAAAAGGTCAAATTATACTGCCAAAAAAATCAATCGCTGAGATGCAAAAGCTTTTTAGCGACGATGTTGAAATTTATTACAACGATGAAATTTTAATCATAACAAATTCAGAATTTGAATTTTTCACAAAGCTAATTAATCGTAAATTTCCAGATTATGAAAAAATAGTTCCAAGCTCATTTGAAAAAATCGTAGAAATTCCACGCGATAAGATGGTCGAGGGCATCAAAAGTATCTCTATGCTTTGTGAGATGAGTAAAATCACGATTGACGCGACAAAGATCAAATTTGAGAGTATTTCAGAGATTCAAGACGAAGCAAATAATGAAATTGACGTAGATTTAAATTTAGAAAACGAAATTTCATTTGTAGTAAAAAGTAGAAATTTGATGGATTTTTTAACAAACGTTGATGAGGATAAATTTACGCTTAAATTTAAAAACCCTGATGTAATGTTTGTAGTCGAATCAAATAATTTTATGACAATTTTAGTGCCAAAACGCGCTTAATTTAAAGGAAAAATATGTCTTATTCAGAGAGTAATATTAAAGTTTTAAAAGGTCTAGAAGCCGTCCGTAAACGCCCTGGAATGTATATTGGCGATACAAATATCGGCGGACTTCATCATATGATTTATGAAGTTGTAGATAACTCAATTGATGAATCAATGGCTGGATTTTGCAATGAGATAAATATTAAACTAACAAAACACGCAAGCGCGATTATTTCAGATAATGGGCGTGGAATTCCTGTTGGTATCCACCCAACAGAGGGGATCTCTACAGCCACTGTTGTGCTTACAATTTTGCACGCAGGGGGTAAATTTGATAAAAATACCTACAAAGTATCAGGCGGTTTGCACGGCGTTGGTATAAGCGTCGTAAATGCTCTTTCAAAAAGACTTATTTTAACGATCGATCGCGAAGGAAAAACATACCAACAAGAGTTCCAAAAAGGTATCCCAGTTACACAGCTTGAAGTTATTAAAGAAAACACGCGAAAAACAGGCACTTGTGTTGAGTTTTATCCTGATAATGAAATTTTTGAAGTTACTGAATTTAGCGATGAAATTTTGATTAAAAGATTTAAAGAGTTAGCCTATTTAAACCCAAATATTAAGATAAATTTCACTGACGAGCGCACAGGAAAAAAAGAGACTTTTCACTTTGAAGGCGGTTTAGAAAGCTTTGTAGGTGATATGAATAAAGCAGAAATTGTCGCAAAACCGATTAGTTTTAGCGCAAGTGAAGATGATGTTATTGTAGATTTTGCACTACTTTATAACTCAACATATAGTGAAAATTTACTAAGTTTTGTAAATAACATAAAAACGCCAGAAGGTGGCACACACGAAGCTGGATTTCGCGCTGGTCTTACGCGTGTAATCACAAATTACGTCACAGAAAATGCAGCAGCACGCGAAAAAGATATAAAAATCACAGGCGATGATATTCGTGAGGGTTTAATCGCTGTTGTAAGTGTAAAAGTCCCTGAGCCGCAATTTGAGGGTCAAACAAAGGGAAAATTAGGCTCAAGCTATGTAAAACCGATTGTTCAAAAGATGACTTTTGAAGTGCTTAGCAAATATTTTGAAGAAAATCCAATCGAAGCAAAAGCTATTATGAATAAAGCCTTAATGGCAGCGCGCGGACGAGAAGCAGCAAAAAAAGCGCGCGATATCGAACGCAAAAAAAATAATGTAAATTCGGTCGGAACATTGCCAGGAAAATTAGCCGATTGCCAAAGCAAAGATCCATCTAATAGCGAAATTTACTTAGTCGAGGGTGATAGTGCGGGTGGCTCTGCAAAACAAGGGCGCGATAGAGTTTTTCAAGCGATCTTGCCACTACGCGGTAAAATTTTAAACGTAGAAAAGGCGCGAATAGACAAAATTTTAAGCTCAGAAGAGATAAAAAATATGATCACAGCCTTTGGTTGTGGTGTTGGCGAAGAGTTTAACGCAGAAAAACTTCGCTATCATAAAATCATCATAATGACCGATGCTGATGTCGATGGTAGCCATATTCAAACACTACTTTTGACGTTTTTCTTTCGATTTTTGCGCCCGATGGTCGAAGCTGGACATGTATATTTGGCACAACCACCGCTTTTTAGATACAAAAAAAATAAAAAAGAAATTTATTTAAAAGATGAAAAAGCTTTGAGTGAATTTTTGATTGAAACTGGGATTGAAGTGGCAAATTTTGAAGGTGTTGGCAATAAAGATTTGATTGATTTTTTAAAGATTGTCTCTGTTTATCGAGGACTTTTATCTGAGCTTAAAAAACGTTTTAATATTGTAGAGATTATTCGCTACACAATCGAAGAAAAAGATAAATTTCAAGGTAAAAGTTATGCACAAATTTATGAAATAATCAAAGAATTTTTACAAAATAGCGGTCATAATATTTTAAATTCTTACGTAAATGAGAGCGCGATTCGCATCTATGTACAGACTGATAATGGGCTTGAAGAGCTAATTATCGATGAAAATTTATTTGATAATTACATCTATAAAGAAGCGGTTAATGTTTATGAAAAGATCAAAGAGCGCGATATGAATTTTGGTAAAGATTTTATTGAAATTTTAAATGAAGTCGAAAAAGACGCAAAAAAAGGCGCATATATTCAACGTTATAAAGGTCTTGGTGAGATGAACCCAGAACAGCTTTGGGAAACTACGATGAATCCTGAAAATAGACGTTTATTGCAGATTAAAATTTCAGATATTATCAGTGCTGATGGGACATTTAATCTATTTATGGGTGATGAAGTTGAGCCGCGTCGTGAATATATCCAATCACACGCAAAAGACGTAAAGAACCTCGATATATGAAGCTTTATAGTGAGTTAGCAGAGAGAGAAAATCGCTTTTTTCTCTCACTTGAAATTTCGTTTCCATTTGTTTTAGTTATCGCGCTTTTGGTGTATCTTTTAAATTCTATTGATTTTGAGTGGCAAGATAGAATTTTATTTGTTATTTTGACATTTTGTTATATTTATTATGTTGTTTATCTCATCTATTATGGATTTAATTCAACACTTTTAGATGATAAATCAGGCGCATTTAGTCGCGACGAGATAATAAAAATAATCTCAAAAGAGATACATAAACCAAATCAAAATGTAGTCTTACTAAATATCTCAAATTTACAAGATATTTCGCAACGCTACGGACACAAAAACGGCGATAAAATCGTGCGAAATTTTATTTTAGAATTTAATAAATTTTTTGGCGAAAATGGTTTTGATAGGATTAAAATTGGGCGTTATTTTGGGGCAAATTTCCTTTTTATTACAGATTGCAAAATCTCGCAATTAGAGCATCTTTTAAAGAGCTTTGAATGTCAAATCGTAAATCGCGGGATAAATAACATTGAAGTTAAGATGAAATTTGCCGTAAATAAAAATTTATATGATAAAAACATAGAAAACATCATAAATTTTCTATTTTTAAAGCTAAATCAAAACGACGAATACGATAGAATTTTGCGTTTAAATAGCGATGATGATCTAATCTGCTATGCGATTGATCAAGGGAACTTTGACGTTAAAATTCAGCACGTAAAACCTCTAAAATCAAATTTGAGTCCGTTTTATTCTACGACTATAAAACTTATCTCAAAAGAGCTTGGGAATATTGCTAAAAATAAAGTTTTAGCCGTCGCGCTTTTAAATAATTACGAGATTAAATATGACTTGCAAATTTTGCGTTTTATAGCCAAAAATATCGGTTTTGATACGCTTGATATGAAGATTATGTTAGAGATTTCGCCAGTTACGTTGCGAAATGTGATCTTTTATAAAGAGATACAAAATTTAATCGCGACAAAAGATATAAATCCTGAAAAAATTATCTTTGAAATTTATGAAGAAAACGCTTGCGAAGATATAAATCGCTTTAATGAAATTATGGTTTCATTTAAAAATTTAGGCTTTTCTTTTGCCTTAAATAAATTTGGTGGAAACAACGCGGGTGTTGAATATATTAAATTTTTACCGATTGATTTCGTGATTTTGGATATAGAATTTAATAAGAGTTTTTCAGATGAAAAAATTAAAGCTTATTATATTTATTTGGCAAAAATGGCGGAAAATTTTGGGATAAAAAGTGTTGTCCGCTTTGTAGATAAAAAGGGTTTTTATGATGATTTAACCAGCAGTGGGTTAGATTATGTGCAAGGTTTTTTCATAGATAAACCAAAAAATATAAAACTTTTAAAGGAATAAAAATGCGTTATGGAGAAGAAATTTTATCTAAATTTGATGTGGAAAAAGATCTAGAAATTTGGGCTAACAAAAATAAAAAAAATTATAAAATCAAGATAACTTTGCCTGAGTTTTGTTGCCTTTGTCCCCGCTCTGGATACCCTGATTTTGCGACAATTCATCTTGAATATATCCCAGATGAATGGGTTGTAGAGCTAAAAGCTATTAAGCTTTATATAAATTCATTTATGCAAAGAAACATCAGCCACGAAGATGCGATAAATGAAATTTACGATGTGCTTTTTGCAAAATTAAAACCAAAATTTATGAAAATTGTAGGCGATTTTAACCCTCGCGGAAATGTCCATACACTAATTGAAATAAATTCCGATGAAGTCTTACAAAAATGATAAAAGCTAGTTTAATCGACTATATTTTTAAAGCAGCTAGCATCTCTAGATGGAATGACTATCCAAAAACGCTAAATTTAGTTGAGCTAGATAAACAAGCGCACAAATTTATCATCGCATATTTCATCGCCAAATTTGAAAAAGATGTTGATATGAAACGTTTGATTGAGTGTGGGATTTATGAGTTTTTGTTGCGCGTTAGTGTTACTGATATTCGACCTGATGTCTTTCATCATATGCAAAAAACACGCCGCGATGAGATAAATTCGTGGGTGATAAGTCGCTTGGAAAATGATTTAAAAGATATTGATGGCGGTGATTTTTTTTCTAAATTTAAAGACTATTTACAAAATGACGAAATTTGTAAAAAAGAGCGTTTTATTTTGCGCGCAGCGTCGTATTTAGCGACACGCTGGGAGTTTAACATAGTCTATCAAAACAGCTCGTTTTTAAGTGATATTGAAAATGTCCGCGTTGCTGTGGAAGAAGAGTTAGAAGATTATTATGAATTAATCGGCGTTAGCAAAATCGCTTTGAATAAAAAAATCGCCAAAATTATAGATTTAAGCGGTCGACTTCGCTTTCAAAAACGTTGGGCGCAAACTCCACGTATCCCAGAAACGACCGTTTTAGGGCATATGCTTGTTGTGGCGATTTTTGGTTATTTTTATCTGCTTGAAGTAAAAGCGTGCGAAAAGCGGCTAGAATTTAGCTTTTATTGTGCGCTTTTTCACGATCTACCAGAGAGTTTGACACGTGATATTATTAGCCCTGTAAAATATGGCATAAATGGGCTTGAAAAGATTATTAGTGAATATGAAATGCGCTTGATTGATGAGCGAATTTTGCCATTTGTACCAAGTCAGATGAAAAGCGAGTTTTGCTACATTTTAGGTATACGAAAATCAAGCGATGGCGAGATAAAAAATGAATTTGAAAATAGAATTTTTGAAAATGAAATTTTACCTTGTGAGAGTTCTATGAACATTTTTAATGAAAACAAATTTCGTGCAATTGATGGCAAAGCTTTAAAATATTGTGATAAATTAGCCGCTTTTATTGAGGCTGGATTATCTATAAGCTATGGCGTAAAAAGCAAGGAATTAACAAATGGCTTTTTACAAATGTATAAATTTTTCAAAGAAAATCCAAAAGTTGAAGGCGTAAATTTTGGTGAAATTTGTGATGATTTTGTGAGGTTTTATGAGTTAGAAACCCCTTCCAAGATAGCTGCGGCACACATCAATTAAAAGTGTTCTGCTGTATTCCTACCCTGAAACGGTGCTTTAAACCAACGTTGCACAGGTCTAAGAAGGAGCGTCCGAATATTATCTAAAAAAGCTTAATTGAAGGTAAAAAATGAGTTTAAAATCAAAAATAATTACAACTTTTCGTGAAATTTTCATAACTGGACACTCGCGCTCAGTCAAATTTCGTGCAAAATTATTCGCTGCGATGATTTTAGCGCGCAAAAAAATTGTCAAAGAAGATTACGACGAAGTTGAAAAAATCGCTGCTGAAATTTACGAAAATGACCCAAAAAAAGCCAAACTTTTACTCGCTTTTACCAAAGAGTATGTCATAAAAGCCAATGTTTATAAAAGTTTAAATTTAGATTCGCTCTTAAAAGAGATTGATCAAACGCTAAAAAATCAAAAATATTTTGCGAAAAAGATCGATTTTTCGCATTTAAGACGGCTATTTTCGCAAGATAACGATGAGGCTCTTTTACAACAAAGAATTTATGAATTTTTAATCTCAGAATTTAAACGCTATAGTGAAAAAGAGTGATGAAATACTTCTATTTTTCGTTTTTTATCCTTTTCATGGGACTTTTGGGTGCCTATTTTTTGGGCGGATTTAGCGCGGTTTATATCACATTTTTGCTTTGTATTTTAGAAATTTCTCTTAGTTTTGATAACGCTGTGATTAATGCTAGCGTTTTAAATTTGATGAGTGAAATTTGGCGAAAACGCTTTATTTTATGGGGAATTTTGATAGCTGTTTTTGGAATGCGCTTTTTATTTCCACTTTTAATCGTCTCTATTAGCGCGCAAATTTCTATCTTTCAAACGCTAAATTTAGCCATCTACGATCCGCAAAAATATGGCGAAATTTTATCTGCTCATAAAGATGAAATTTACGCGTTTGGCGGGGCATTTTTGTTGATGGTGGCGGTTGAATTTTTCTTTGATAAAGATCGTGAAATTTATTGGATAAAACCGCTAGAAAACGGCGCTATCACCAAATTTTTACGCAATATTTCAAATATTTCGACGCTCATCGCCCTAGCCTTTGGGCTCATCTTGGTATTAAATTTATCAAATTTAGCGGTTGCCCTAGCCTATTTTTCCGCAATTTTTGCCTATATTTTTATAAACTCGGTGAGCGATTTTTTAAGCAAAACAGGCGCAAAAAGCGGGCTTGCGGGCTTTATTTATCTTGAGACGCTTGATGCTAGTTTTAGTTTTGATGGCGTAATTGGGGCGTTTGCGCTTAGCGAAAATATTTTTATTATTATGATTGGGCTTGGCGCGGGGGCGATGTTTGTGCGCTCGATGACGATTTTTTTGGTTGAAAAGGGCACACTTAGCGAGTTTATCTATCTTGAACACGGCGCACATTATGCGATTTTTGCGCTTAGCGCGATTATGTTTTTGAAGCTAAAATTTGAAGTTAGCGAGCTAATTACAGGCACGATTGGATTTGCTTTGATTTTGGCAGCGTTTTTAAGCTCTTTGGTGAACAATAGGCGAAATTTATAGATAATGTAGCTATAAAAATTTAAAAGATATCCCCATCAAAAAAGACATTTTATAAGATCAGTCTATAGAAAATTAATCCCTAAAACAGCTAAAAATTTGCATAAAAAGCTTAAAATTTTTGGATTTAAAGTAGCTTAAACCTATTTTCCTTACCAATTTAAAAATTTCGATATGAGTTTTTATGTGGCGATTTTTTAAAGACAAAATTTTTCTCAAATTTATAACAAACTTAAGCGATTTGCAATATTTACCAAAATTTCGCTATATTGAAGAGTGCTTAAAAATTTTCAAAACAAAAAGGAAAAAAATGATTAAATTTGCAAAATCTAAATTTAACAATCAAGTCTTTATTCCATCTATTTTAATGATACTTTTAATTACGCTTTTTGCCACGATTTTCCCGCAGTATTCAAAAGAATTCTTTCAAAATTTACAAAATTTTATCACGGCGAAATTTGGCTGGTTTTATGTTTTAGCTATCGCGATTATCGTTGTTTGTATGCTGATTTTGGGATTTTCTAAATTTGGCGAAATAAAGCTTGGCGCAGACCACGCAAAGCCAGAATACAAAAATATTTCGTGGTTTGCGATGCTTTTTGCCGCTGGAATGGGTATCGGGCTCGTATTTTTTGGCGTGAGTGAGCCTTTGATGCACTTTTTATCACCGCCTAGCACAAACGGCGAAAGTATCTTGGCGCAGAGTTTGGCGATGAATATTACGTTTTTTCACTGGGGACTTAGCGCGTGGTCTGTTTATGCGATTGTCGCGCTGATTTTGGCGTTTTTTGCTTATAGGCACGGGCTACCGCTTACTTTGCGTTCGGCTTTTTATCCTTTAATTGGCGATAAAATTTATGGCAGAATTGGCGATATTATCGATATTTTCGCGCTTGTAGCGACACTTTTTGGTGTGGCGACGTCGCTTGGATATGGTGTTTTGCAGGTAAATGCGGGGCTTACGCACGTCTTTGGTGCGCCTAGTATGCACACTCTGCTTTTGGTGATTTTGTGTTTGTGCGCTATTTTGTCCGCTGTTTCTGGTGTTGGTCGCGGGATTAAAATTTTGTCAAATTTAAACATCATTTTGGTCATTTTTTTCATGCTTTTTATACTTTTTCTAAGCGATACGACGATGCTTTTAAAGGCGTTTGTGCAAAATAGCGGAAATTACATTTCGACGCTTGTTTCAAATACGTTTAATCTCTACGCTTATGAGCGCGCTAATGATAAATGGCTTGGTGGTTGGACGCTGCTTTATTGGGCTTGGTGGCTTAGCTGGTCGCCGTTTGTCGGGCTGTTTATCGCTAAAATTTCAAAAGGGCGCACAATACGCGAATTTGTCATCGGTGTGCTTTTGGTGCCGTGCGGATTTACGTTTGCTTGGATGAGTTTTTTTGGAAATTCGGCGATAAATTTGGTTAAAGGCGGTTTTAGTGAGCTTGGCGAAATGGCACTTAACGATCCTGCAATGGCTCTATTTATGTTTTTAGATAAATTTGCATTTAGCCAAATTTTAGGCACGATAGCTGTTGTGGTTATTTTGATATTTTTTGTAACTTCTGCTGATTCTGCGATGATTGTGATGGATATGCTTAGCTCTAATGGCAAAAACGATACGCCAACTTGGCAAAAGGTCGTTTGGGGTGCGGCGGTTTGTGTCGCGTCGTTTGCGCTGATGAAAAGTGGCGGTTTGGCCTCTTTGAGTGCTATGACTATTGTTTGCGCCCTACCCTTTACAATCGCGCTTTTAGGGGCGATTTTTGGGACGATGAAGGCTTTGCGAATAGATGTTATAAAAAAACAAGCGCAAAATTTAAACAACATTCCACTTGATGAGTTTTCTAAGACTTGGCAAGAGAGGCTTCGCGCGATTATTATGTTACCTAGCAAAAAAGACGCGTTAAAATTTATCGACGAAACAGCTTGCGATGCGTTTGAAAAACTGCGCTTGGAGTTTGAAAAAAACGGGCTGGAGGCTAAAATTTCAAAGAGCCAAAATTTTATAAATTTGTGCGTTTTACTTGGCGATGAGAGAGATTTTTACTACGGGATTAAGCTTACAAAAAACGAAAGCCCAGATTATTCGCGCGCGATGGACGGCGATGATTTGTACTATCGTGCTGAGGTTTTCTTAAAAGAGGGCGGACAAGATTACGATGTGCTTGGCTGGAGTGAGGCGACGCTGATAAATGATATCGTGGAGCAATACCGCCGACACATGCAGTTTTTGCATACGATTCGTGTTTAAATTTACTCTAATTTTGATCGCTATTTGGCGGTAGTGATCAAAATTTAATTGCTTTGTCTATTTGTGTTTTTTTAAAAATTTGGTTTTGATTAAAGATAAAAAAGATAGCGATCAAGCAAAACAAAATTATTTTAAAGTAAAAAAGTGC
>CAUTSW010000006.1:0-32839 GCA_963541085.1 uncultured Campylobacter sp. | reverse complement strand
GAAGTTTATCAAAATATGCTTGTGCCGCTTTTTCGCGCTCTTTGCTTGAATAAATTTCAAACGCATGCTCTTGCGCTTCTTCGTATGGTATGCGCACTAAGCCAGTCTTTTCACCCACATAAAACATCTCGTAAAATCCTTGATGATTTTGTGCTATGCGTGAGTATGCGCCTTGTGGAATTTGCGCAAAAAACGCAAACGCCTCTTGGCTCATCTGTTTTGGCGCGATATTAATATTTTGCACGAATAAATTTGGACCTTGTGCCACCCTTGCCCCGCGCGCGATGTTTTCTAAAATTTGCGGATTTTTAGCCACATATCGCACCGCTTTTACGCCATTAAATTTGGTAAAAAATTGCGGATTTGCATCGTAAAATGCACGAACTGCTTCAGGCGTGATTTTGATATTTGAAAGCACGGCTTGATAAAACCTATTAAGTTTCATATCAGTTTCAACCTCTTTTTTAAACGTCGCAAAGCTTTTTCCTGATTTTTCCACGCGTTTTTGTAGCTCTGGCAATGAAATTTTATTATTTTGCGCGATTAAATTTAGCTGTTTTTCGACTTCGTAAGGACTGATTAAAATTTGTAATCTTTTCATTTCGGCATTTTGAAGTTTTTCTGAGATTAACGCTTCCATTGCTTTTTGATAATTGCCACCAGTTTTTGCCATCATTTGGCGAAGTTCATAAGTGGTAATTGGCTCGTTATTTACATTCGCGATGACTGAGTTAATTTGCGTGGCAGAGAGGGAAATTCCGCATAAAAATAGGATAGAAAAAAGTAGTGATTTTTTCATTTAAAGCCTTTTTATTTAAGTTATTTTTAATTATAATACGCGCCGATTATATCAAATTTAGATGAAATTTATCGTAAAAATAAGGACAAATAATGATCGTAACAAGATTTGCACCAAGCCCAACAGGCTATCTACACATCGGCGGACTTCGCACCGCGCTTTTTAGCTATCTTTTCGCACGTAAAAACGGCGGGAAATTTCTACTTCGTATAGAAGATACAGATTTAAAACGAAATTCAATAGAGGCGGCACAAGCGATTGAAGAGGCTTTTAAGTGGGTCGGTTTAGAGCATGATGGCGAGATTGTTTATCAAAGTTCGCGCTTTGATCTATACAAACAATACATTCAAAAGCTGCTAGATGAGGGCAAAGCATATAAATGTTATATGAGTAAAGATGAGTTAGACACCTTACGTAAAGAGCAAGAAGCGCGTAAAGAGCGACCAAAATACGACGGCAGATATCGCGATTTTACTGGTACGCCGCCAAGTGGTATTGAGCCTGTAATTCGCATCAAAGCACCAACAGATGGCGTAATAGAATTTGATGATGGGATAAAAGGGCACGTAAAATTTAACTGCGCGGATATTTTAGATGATTTTATTATCGCGCGAAGTGATGGAACGCCAACGTATAATCTCACAGTTACAATAGATGATGCGCTAATGGGCGTAACAGACGTAATCCGTGGCGATGATCATCTAAGCAATACGCCAAAACAGATTGTACTTTATAACGCTTTTGGTTTTAAAGTGCCTAAATTTTACCACGTCGCTATGATAAACGGCTCAGATGGCGCAAAGCTTAGCAAGCGTCATGGCGCAATGGATGTTATGGAGTATAAACGCCTAGGCTATATGCCTCAAGCACTTTTAAATTTCTTAGTTAGGCTTGGCTGGAGTCATGGTGATGATGAGATTTTTAGCCTTGCACAAATGCGCGAATGCTTTGATCCTACGCATATTTCAAAGAGCTCAAGCACGTTTAATCAAAGTAAATTAGAGTGGCTAAACGCGCACTATATTAAAGAGCTTGATTTTGATAGCGGGGCTAAAATTTTAAGCGATTTTGGACTAGATTTAGCAGAAATTCCGCATGGCGAACTGCTATTTAATGAGCTAAAAACTCGCGCAAAGACGCTTGTGGAATTTGTTCAAAGTGCGCAACGTGTATTAAATCGCCCGCAAGATTACGACGAAAAATCCTATGCTAAATTTGTAAATGAGCAAAATTTGGCACTTTTGGCAAAATTTGGTGAGATTTTAGCGCGTAATTACAATGCGCGCGAGTGCGAAGAGATCACGATGAAATTTTTAGAAGAAAATGGCGCAAAGCTAAAAGATCTAGCAGCGATTTTGCGTTTGGCGATCACTGGGACAAACGTCAGTCCGTCGATTTTTGAGATGATTGAAATTTTAGGCGTAGCGGAAGTAAAAGCAAGAATTTCAAATTTAAAATAACCAAATTTTAGGCTAAATTTGAGTGGGATTATCTAAAACAAGCTCAAATTTAGCCCCAAACTTAAACTACCACAAGGCGCAAATTTCCACTAAAAACAGCTATTTTTATCTTTCTTTTATATCTCATCTGATAAACTTCGCGCATTAATTTTTCAAAGAAAGGAAACTTTAAGAAATGGAAGCAAAAGACAGGGCGTTAAAATACCATGAAAATGGAAAAATCGAGATCAATGTTAAAAAACCTTGCACGAGCGCGGACGAGCTAAGCCTAGCATACACACCAGGCGTTGCGATCCCTTGCAAAGAGATAGAAGCCAACAATGAGCTTGGTTATAAATACACAAACAAAGGAAATTTAGTCGCTGTTATCACCGACGGGACGGCTGTTTTGGGGCTAGGCGATATCGGCGCATTGGCTGGAAAACCAGTAATGGAAGGCAAAGCTGTATTGTTTAAAAAATTTGCCAACGTAGATGCATTTGATATCGAATTAGACGAAAAAGATCCAGATAAAATCGTAGAAATTTGCAAAGCTTTAGCGCCTACTTTTGGTGGCATAAATTTAGAAGATATTCGCGCTCCAAAGTGCTTTTATATCGAAAAGAAACTCCAAGAAAGCGTAAATATCCCAGTCATGCACGACGATCAGCACGGCACAGCGATTATAACAACAGCCGCGTTAATCAATGCACTAAAAATCAGCGGCAAAAAGGCTGAAAATTTAAAATTAGTCGTCAGTGGAAGCGGTGCTGCGGGTATTGCGTGCGCAAAAATGTATAAAAAACTAGGCGTGAAAAATATCGTTATGCTCGATTCAAAAGGCGTAATTCACTCAGGTCGCACGGATTTAACCGATGAGAAAAAAGAGTTTGCAATCACAACAAATGATCGCACGATAGCTGATGCCATGAGAGATGCCGATATGTTTTTGGGGCTTTCAAAAGGCGGACTTTTAAGTGGCGAAATGGTCGCGACAATGGCAAAAGATCCGATTATTTTCGCTCTTGCTAATCCTACGCCTGAAATTTTCCCAGAAGAGGTCGCAAAGGTGCGCGATGATGTGATTATGGGCACAGGCAGAAGCGACTATCCAAATCAGGTAAATAACGTGCTTGGCTTTCCGTTTATTTTCCGCGGTGCGCTAGATGTTCGAGCGACAAAAATCACTGAGAATATGAAAATGGCAGCTGCCGAGGCACTCGCAGCTCTTGCAAATGAGCCTGTTAGCGATGAGGTTTTGCGCGCGTATGGTGTGAATGAACTAAAATTTGGCAAAGATTATGTCATTCCAAAGCCATTTGACCCACGTGTTTTATATGAGGTCGCTCCAGCGGTGGCTCAAGCTGCGTTTGAAGATGGTGTTACTCTTGTAAAAGAGTTTGATAAAACAAAATATAAAGAGAGTTTAAAAGAACTTTTTAAATAAATTTGAGTTTTGCGCCTAGAAATTTGGCTGAAATTTGGTCTAAATTCGGGCGCGATTTAGTCTTTTGATGCGCAAATTCGATCGTAAGTTTTGATGACAAATTTTAAACACGGCGCGCAGATTTATTTCGCTAAATTTTTGTATGAAATTTAGCGAAATTTGAGTGACTTTTTTGTTTGGTGCGTCTAAATTTGGAATTTTTAGATTTTGTGCTTAAAAACTTGAATTAAAGTTTAAGTTTTTAATCTTGAAATTTAGATTGTAAACTTCACCCATAATCAGACCTAATTCTACTCTCCCCTCCCCTAAAATCGGTCTGATTTTCTCTATTTTGATACATTCGCTTCTATCTGGATTACTCATATAGCTCTTTGTAACTCTAATAAATCTCTGGATCTGTTACGTGTTCTGGGATTTTGCCAGGGTATTCAAGCTCATTTTCTTGTAGCATTTTCTATTCTTTATCGTAAATTTTAGTTTGATTTAACTACTCACATTCCACTGCTATGGGCTAATTTTGATCGCTTTGTTTTGTTGTTGTCGAAATTGATGACATTAATAGACGAGTAACTAGATACGTAGTGTCTAAAAAATTTATTTTTTTGGGTTTTGAAGTCATATTACGCGAATGTGTAAATTTGAATGAAATTTGGGCGCTTTGAATGAAAATTTAATCCTCTAAGTCGGGGAAACTCAAGTCGAATAGCCCAAAATTTCGATGTAAATTTTAACAATGCGTTTTTAAAAAACCATTTTGGGCGCGGTTATAGCGAAATTTGACGAATTTTGATGTCCTTAAAATGAGAGTTTGGAAATTCACAAAAGTTCTAGAATCAAAATGCGCTATATTTTGAGAATGGCGGGGAAATTTGGCAAGAAATTTATCAAATTTGATAGAAAATTTATGAAATTAAAATTGCGTTAGGGTTATAAAATATGTGAAAAAATTTAAATTTGGCGTGAGTTTGAAATTTGAGCCAAATTTAATCAAATTCAAGCATAAATTTGTGCCAAATTCAGCGTGTTGAAATCGTATTAATCAAACTCAAATCACGTCCGAATCGTGCAATAAATTCAACTAAATTTGACGCAAATTTAGTAATAAATTTAATTATGTCATGGTTAAAAGCCATGAAACACGCGAAATTCCGCATTAAATTTAGCACCAAATTATTGTCAAATTTAGCGATAAGCCGAGCACAATTTAGCGTGTTTTCGCATTAAATTCACGCGCAAATCGTGCGAATTTATGCGAATTCGCGCCCAAATTTCAAGCGCAATTCAAATACAAATTCACCCGCAAAATCGCAAATTTTAAGCCCAAACCGCGCAATAAATTCAACTAAAAACCAAACTTATTCATAAAAATCCTCTTCTTCATCGCTTTCATAGCTATAATCGTCATCATCATAGCCACATCCGCACCCACAACCGCACTCATCATCTAGATCGTCGATATAATCATCATCTAATTCATCTAAATTTTCATCTTGTAAATCTGTATCTAAATCATACAAATCATCTAAATTTTCTACCATTTTTTACTCCTTTAATTTGGCATTTTCTCTATGTATAAGCTTTGTGAGGGAAACGCAAAGTTTACATTGTTTTCTTCTAAAATTTTCATCATTTTTAGCAAAATATCCTGTTTAACAGCTAGATAATTGCCCCACACTGTCGTCTTTGTAAAACAATAGACCCAAATATCTATCGATGAGTCTCCAAAGCCTTTTAACGCTACAAAAAGATAGCTCTTATATCCCATCAAATCATCAACCGAGACGATATTTTGCTTGTGTCTAAATCCGCGTAAAACGCCATCGTCGTCGCTTGTTTTGCGAGGTTTTGCGATGTCTTGGTGGTTTTGTAACATTTCGCGAATTTCGTCCATGCACTTAACGATTTTCTCAGCCGGCGTGCCGTATTCTACGCCGATTGTTATCTCGACATTGCGTCCCATGCGACGGCGGTTCCAGTTTTTTATGTTGCTATCTAAGATTCTTGAGTTTGGTATAAAAACTAGCGAGTTATCAAATGTGCGGATTGTCGTTTTGCGAAGTCCGGTCTCTACAATCGTGCCCTGAATATCGCCGATTACAATCCAATCGCCCTGCGAAAATGAGTTGTCAAATATAAGCATCACAGAGGCAAAGAAATTTGCGATGATATCTTTTGTAGCAAGCGCGACAGCCAAGCCTCCAATACCAAGAGAAGCGACGATTGTTGAGACATTAAATCCAAGGTGTGTTAAAATCAACAAAATCGCAATAACAATCACGATGATATGCACGATTTTTAACATCAAATTTAACACCTCTTTGCGACCACCTTTTTTTACGATGTTGCTAACCAAAATCACGCCATAACCGCTGATAATCTCAGTCACAAGCCACGCGTATAAGATAACATAGGCGACACTTAATATCTCACTAAATTTAATTGGCACTGGGCTTGGATAATAAAATATCGTCGCCGAAAGCCCGATCGCAAAGCCGATTAATAAAAATCCAAGCGGTTTTTTAATGATATCGATGACCTCTTCTTTGATTGAGGTTTGATCTTCTTTGTTTTTAAAAAATAGTTTTATAAAGAAAAAGATAATATTCGCCAAAAATTTACGCAACGAAAACGCAAAAAAAGTGATGAGTAAAATCAACACAAGCTTACCGCTATTTACAGTATGAATATCAAATGGGCTCTTTTTGTTGATCTTATCGATGACATCTTTTAGCTTTAAATTTGTAAAAATCGCATTTGAGGCAAACGCTTTTTGATTGGTTAGAAGATAGTTGAAAATATCTTCGTAAGTCTGTTTTAAGATTATATAGTTTTGTATCTCTTTTTCAAATTTTGATTTTGCTTCATCATTCATTGAGCTTTGTAGCTCTTGAAATTTGACGTAATTATCCGTGCGGATTGAAAATAACACGTTTTGAATTTCGGTTGCTATCTCGTTTTGTGCTGCGCCATCGGAGAATTTTTTCTCTATTTTAATCAAAGCCCCGTATGAAATTTCGCTTAGCTCCATCTGATAAAGTTTGATTGAATTTTGAATATAAATGTCGCTTTGGGGGTGCTTTTTATGCTTTGCTAAAAGCTCGGTTAGCTCTTTTTTCTCTTGTAGATGTGTTAGTACGATGTTTTCATCGACTAATTGATGTGTGATTACTATTGGAACTTGGCTTAAAAGCTCATCTTTGCGCATTTTTAATGCTGCGATATCTTTTTGCGTAGCGTTTGTATCATAGCCTGGATCGGTTTGCGAATTTAATATAAAAATTTGCGAATTTAAATCGCGAATTTGATAGATAATTTCGCGCAACATCTTAGTTTTGTTGCTATCAGCAAAGATTGTCTTGTTTCCATCGGCGATCTTATCCGCGATTATTTGCACAAGCTCATCGCTCTCATTTACATCGGCAATTTCCTTTAAATTTTGAATAATTTGTGCCTTTTTAATCTCTTTTGAAATCTCGTCATCTTCTTCTTTTGGTTGCGTTAAATTTGCCTCCGTCAAATTTGCTTCACCCAAAACAAAAACTTGTTTTTGTGTGGCATTTAACTCTTTATTTTGCGTCGCTTTTTGTAAATTTGGCGAAATTACAGTCGAATTTTGTGCAAAAGCACACGCACAAAGACTAATAATCAGAAAAAATTTGATTGTAAATTTTGTCATAATCTATCCCCTTTTGTAGTAGTTTAAAGTGTTTATCTAAGCGATCATAATCATATAAAAGCCCCTTTTCGATATCATAATGCCAACCATAAATTTGAATTTCTTTGCGCTCGTCCCACTCTTTTACTTGCGGAAAACTAAGCAAATTATCAATTGAATTTATAATGTTTAATCGCTCGGTCATATATGTGCGTTTTTGATTATCGTCAAATTTTAAATCTAACATCTCTTTTTTGATATCGCTCATCAAATCCAGCCATTTTTTTACGTTCGGGATTTTATTTAGCTTTTCATCGCTCTCATACAGCGCAGAGCAGCCACCACAATTTGTATGTCCGCAGATGATAACACGACGTATATTTAGCGAATAAAGCGCGTATTCAATCGCGGCTGTTGTCGCAACAAAATCTTCGCTAATGCGGTATTTTGGAACGATATTTGCGATATTTCGCACGACAAAAAGCTCGCCAGGACCTGTGTTTGTGATTAAATTTGGCATGACGCGCGAGTCGGCACAGCCGATAAATAGCGTGTGCGGCGTTTGTGAGTGCGCTAATTTTTCAAAGAGCTCTTTATACTCTATAAAGTCTTCTTCCATAAATTTAATAGCACCTAAAATAAGCTTTTGATCCATTGAATTTCCTAAAATTTGTAAATTTTGTGCGCGAATTAAACACTATTTTTTTCAATAAAAATTCAATACAGAAAACTTTTAAGCTTTCATTTACAAATTTTAGATACACTCACGCATTTCAAAAATTTTTCATAAGGAGTTTTAAATGTCGCTTTACAATAGAAATAGCGAATTTAACGCAAATTTTAGCGATCTAAGCGAGCGTGAAAATGAAATTTCTCAATCTGAGCTTGGTGGTTTTATTAAAAAAACATATACGCTTTTAACGGCTTCAATGCTTGCTGCTAGTGCTGGTGCGTATGTTGCGATGAAAACTGGTGTGTTTTTAAATGTTCATCCACTTTTATATTTCGTATTGATGATTGGCTTGATTTTTGGAATGCAAATGGCGGTAAATCGCAGACTAGAATCTCTTGCGCTTGTTATGCTTTTTGGCTTTACATTTATCACTGGAATGACCGCTGGAAAAGTTATCGCGATGTATATTAGTATCGGTGCTGGTTCGGTTGTGACTCAGGCATTTTTGCTTACAGCGATTGCATTTGGTGCGCTTACAGCTTATGCAATGAATACAAAAACAGATTTTAGATCATTTGGCAAACCTCTATTTTACGTGTTGATTGCTGTTGTTGTGTTTGGGTTAATAAATGTTATTTTTGTTCATAGCGCTATTGTATCACTTGCGATTTCGGCTGTTTGTGCGATATTGTTCTCATTTTACATCATTTATGATACGCAAAACATCATCAATGGCGAGTATGATTCACCGATTATGGCGGCTGTTTCGATGTATTTAAATATCTATAATCTTTTTATGTCGCTTTTGCATATCTTAGGTTTTGCAAATTCTAACGACTAAATTTCTCAAATTTAGTTCAAAATTAGTCACCATGAGTGGCTAATTTAAAATTTATAATTGTTCTTGTATAATTCGCCCATTTTTTCAAAGGATTAAATTTTGGTTACACTACTATTTATTTTTCAAATTATAATTACGATTGTTTTAGTAATTTCCATTATGTTGCAAAAGAGCTCTTCTATCGGGCTTGGTGGATACAGTGGCAGCAATGAGAGTCTATTTGGCGCAAAGGGACCGGCTGGATTTTTAGCTAAATTTACCGCTATTATGGCGGTTGTTTTTGTTGTAAACACAATTGGTTTGAGCTATTTTTATCAAAAAAATAAAAATTCATCTGTAATTGATAAAATTTTAAACGAAAGCACAAAAAGCGTAGTCCCATCTGTGCCACTAGCACCTAAAAGCGTAAATGAAACAAGCGAGCAAAAAAATAGCGATACACTAGACACAAATGAGAGTAAAAATTTACCAGCCACAAAAGCAATGCAAAATGATGATGCAAATTTGAGCACAATAAGTGACACAAATGCGACCGAAAAAACACAAAATGCAGATACAAATATAAGCGAAGCAAATTCTACAAAGTAGGGGCAAAAAATGTTAAATGAAATTTACAACAATCAAAAAACAATTTCGCAAAAATCAATTGAAGCGTTGAAGCGCGATTTTATTGGAATTAGAAGCGGAAAAGTGAGTGTAAGTATTTTGGACAATATCAGAGTTGATTATTATGGCAACCTAACACCACTAAATCAAGTTGCATCAGTTTTAGCGACTGATGCTGTAACAATTAGCGTAACGCCTTGGGAAAAACCGATGTTAAAAGCGATCGAAAGCGCAATCGCAGCCGCAAATATCGGCGTAAATCCAAATAATGATGGCGAAAGTGTAAAACTATTTTTCCCGCCAATGACAACAGAACAACGCAAAGAGAATGCAAAAAAAGCAAAAGCGATGGGCGAAAAGGCAAAAGTCTCAATAAGAAACATCCGCAAAGATACAAATGACGAGGTTAAAAAACTCGAAAAAGACAAAATAATAAGCGAAGACGAAGCAAAAAAAGCATACGACGAAGTGCAAAAAATCACAGATGATTTTATTGCAAAAATTGACGAAGCTGTAAAATCAAAAGAGACAGAGCTCTTAAAAGTCTGATTTTTTAATAAATCAATATTCGCACCTACAGGCGTTTTTTCGATAGTATCTTTAATGAAATTACGTTTTTATAGGTGCAAAAAAATTTAAAATCCATCTTGTTTAAAAATCCAACAATGTAAAATTCACTCTTTTTTTGCATCGCACCGTATTTTTGGCATTTAAGAGTGGATAATAAACGTCGTAATTTAAATCTTTAACACGCAAGCAATCATAGCAAACATCCCGCCTTTACCGTGCCTAACAATCCCCTTTTTCTAATAAAAACAAGCGCAATTTTTTGCATTCAAAATTCTGGCTACATCAAAAAGCAAAACTCTGTGTATATCGCTAAATCCATCTTTTAGACCAGCTATAAAAACGCTTGACACCAAAATACGTCTAATAAAATATCAAAATCCAGTGGCGCGTTTTCGCTTATTTTCGTAGTGCCGCAAAACGTATTTTCGCCGCAATCAGCTTTTCAAATCTTACCTAGTTTTGGCGCAAAATACATTTTTACGCTCCTAGTTTGCGAAAAACCTAATCTAATTTCGCCAATTTTTACGAATAAATCTATCGTTTTGTAATTTTTTAATGCTATTTTTCGCACCTTAGTTTCTATCTCGGTATTCGCACCAATCAAATTCACGCATCGCCAAAATCTCTCCGCGCTCATCAACAAGCACCAAAGATGGCAATTTTACGCCGTTAAATGTGGTGTTTTTGACGATTGTATAGTGAATTTGATCCTCAAAAATCACGCGATCACCGACATTTAATGGCTTTTTAAATCGATAGATTGGCTCACCTGCTGCAAGCCCCACAATATCGCCCGCAAGGCAGGTATGAGCACCTAAACGATATTCGTAAATTTGGTCACCGCTTTCACCATTAAATTTCACCAAATTTGTGTCTAAATTTAAAGAAATTTCGTTCGAATTTCTCTCTAAATTCTCACGCGTTTTATTTAAATCGCCCATGTCTGAAATTTGCTTAAAATTTTCATCAAATTTCGTTTGAATTTTGCTTGAATTTAACGCGCAATTTTGTACTAAATTATCCAAAATTGGCGTGTGATTTGTGCTAGAAATTTCGTCTAAATTTAACTTCGAATTCGCGCTTAAATTTGGCGAAATCAAATCCAAATTCGCGCTTAAATTTAAACAAGAATTTTCGCACGCCAAGGTTTTTGCATTAGCGTCTAAATTTAATGTCGAATTTAAATCAACATTGTCCGATTTTTCGTCTAAATTTGCCCGAATTTCCCCGCGCACAGCTGGACGATACGGCATCAAAATCGTATCTGGCATGTGCGCCTCGGCCGAGACATCCAAAATCGCGATTTTTGCCTCATTTTCAACGATATCAATCACCGACGACGCCAAATATCCACACTCCCAGCCGACCGCCTCGCCAGGCTCTAAATAGACTTCCAAGCCCCATTTTTCGCGGAAATTTCGCACCAAACGTATCAGTCTTTCCACATCGTATCCACGCTTAGTGATATGGTGTCCGCCACCAAAATTTACCCATTTCAACCCAGCAAAATATTCGCCAAAATCGCGCTCAAACACCGCGACCACGCGCTCTAACGCCTCCGCGCTCTCCTCGCACAGCGCGTGAAAATGTAGCCCGCTAATCCCACGCAAAAACTCAGGATCATCGCAAAGTGCCTTTTTAATGGCATCTGCGCGTATTCCAAGGCGCGAAAATTTCCCACACGGATTATACGCTTCTGCTGGCGAAAATGACGTTTGCGGATTGACACGCAAACCGCACTCAACTCCTGCACGAAGGGCTTTTGCTCGATATTTTTGCCACTGATTTGCAGAGTTAAAAACGACGTGATTTGCGATGGATAAAATTTCATCAATTTCATCATCTTTGTAAGCTGGCGAATAGACGTGAATTTCGCCGTTTTTGCGCGTTTTTGCGTCCAAAATTGATGAAAAATTTACATTATTTTGTGATGAAATTTGCTCTTGTGCAAATTTTTTACCAGCTTGCACGCCCAAATTTTTACCATTTTGTGATGAATTTTTATCCAAATTTAAATTCAAATTTGACGCACAATTTTTGCTTGAAATTTGCGCTGAATTTGTTTTTGAATTTGATAAATTTTCATCTAAATTTAAATTCAAATTTTCGCGCGCTGGGTTTTGAAAATTATCATCTAAATTTACCCTAAAAAACTCATTTGCATATTTTGCCTCCCACAATCCACTGCAAGTCGCACCGCTAAGAAAACGCGCTACATAGGGCATCGCGAGTGAAAAAGCAAAACCTTTTAAAGCGCAAAGTACGTGCGCGCCACTTCGTTCGCCAACATCGCTAAGCACCTTTAAATTTGCTTGTAATTTTGATAATTCGCACACGTATGCCGGAGTTTTTATATCATTTACGTTCATTTTTTGCCTTTTTTTGTGAAAATTTGGCGCAATTATATGGAATTTGGCTAAATTTCGCCAGAATTTGCGCTATTTTTTGTCTAAAATTTTCAAATTTTACTCGTTAAATTTGAAAATTTTTAGTTACAATGGCGCGTATTTTTTCAAAAGGAGATAGCATGAAAAAGCTAATTTTTGGCGCATTTTGCGCGATTTTAATGAGTAGTGGCGCGTTTGCCATCGGTACTTCTGGCACGCAAAAAGACGCAAAAACCAGCGAAACACCGCAAGCACAAAATGAAGAGCAACCAGAAAAAACCATTGAGATTTCAATCACATTAGACGATAACGCGACAAATTCGCAAAAAATGGGAAAATAGTAGATTTATATAACGATTTGCTGTGTGGCGGATTTTGAGTTTGGATTGCAAATTCCGCCCGTTTTTATTCTTTTGCTTATTTTAAATTTCTTACTAAATTTCAGATGATTTTTTTATTATTACAGCTGTGCGCGAAAAAATATCGTAAAAATTTAGCCTATCTTGGCGAAAAAAACATACAAAAAACGTCCAACCAAGTGCAAAAAAAAGCGCGAAACGAAAAATTGTCTGTGTAAAAGAGGCTTTTTTACCGGTGCGAGTGTCGATTAGATAGGCATTTTGCGCGCGAAGTCCTGGAGTTTGCGCAAATTTTGATTGCAAGAATGCCGTGATGATGCCATAAACGCCCCAAATCGCAAAAATCGCGCTTTGATTGTGCCACAATGCTTCGCGAGAGCCCAAAATAAGGTATGTCGTGCCGTATAAAAGTGGCATTGCGATGAGAAAAATATCGATAATAAACGCTTTAAAGCGCACAAAAATCGGCGCGATTTTGGCTTTTTGTTTTGCCATTTTTTTAACCTTTAATCTAAATTTTGGCGTCAAATTTAGCTAAATTTGTGTGAAATTTGACTGATTTTATAGAAATTTACGAAAACTTTCATGAGTGGAATTTATTAATATTGTTGAAATTGTGAGATAAAATGTGGCTTACAAAATTTTGTGCGACAATTTAAAGGCGAATTGTAATAAAAATCAGCTAAAACAACGAAATGATGCTTATAAAAGCGATATCCTAGAAAAAACCAAAGTTACCGACGAGATAGAAATCGACAAATTTCACCGCAAAAATTGCAACTAACGCGATTGACTGCCGTAAAATAAGCGGATAAACCTATCAAATCGTGCCAATTATAGCAAATAAAGCGCGAATTTATTTTGGACGTGGCTTGAGTTTTTTCTTTGCGACCTGATAAATACGATAAAAACGCCAATCTTAAAAATAGCAAAACTATCATCTTTGATTAAAGGCAAAATCGCGCTTTGATCAAAAGATACAAAACAGCTATTTTGCAAATTTGACTAATTTTCATCGCCAATTTTCTCGCTATTGTCTAGATTTTCATCTATTTTGCGGGTTTTGTATGCTTTGTAAGCACAAAAATTTATTTAACATTTTTGCTCGGTTTGCCATCTACTAAATTCCATATTTTGTGCTGGTTTGTCTGATTTATTGCGTCAATAAAACATCGGTTTTCGCGCGGTAAAATCGTGGCAAATTTATATTGCGATTAAAAATTTGCTTTGCGTTAGACTTTGTGTTCAAAATTTGCTTTGCGTTTAGGCTTTGCGCGCCCAAAAATTTACATTTAAATGCGCAAAAATACCTACGGATAAATTTAACATGAATCCTTTCATGCTAAATTTGCTTTAAAATTTCGCCACGTTTAATGGTGAAATTTGGATGCAAAAACATAGAAAATCACACCAAATTTAGCACTCAAAAGCCAGCGTAATAATCTACAAAGACGTTTTTATCACGATATTATATAATTCGCGTCTAAGTATCTCGCAATTTTTTAAGACAAAACCCAACAAAATTTATTTTGTTTTTAACTATTTTTGTCTTGAAATTTGCTTGGTTTTGACGCTGTTTTATAACCATAAATTAAACGTTCTAAGCCACGCAATAAACACATCGTTGGCGACTATGTTTTAGCTGCCATTGCGCCGATTTTGTAAACACTCATTCAAAAGTAAATTTAATCCGATCTCTTTGAATTTTTTTAAAATGGATGCAATAAATAGGTGTTTTGAAGTTTTTACGCAAAATAATTTAATGCGCGCAAGCTGTTTAAAGCTTAAATTGCTCTTTAATTTAGCATTGTCAAACAAATATTTTGGCTTTTTTAAACTCTCTTAAAAAACCATACAAATTTGTCTGCTTCTTGGCCACTAATCGCCCCTAAAAATCAATGCGCGTAATTATTTGAGCAAGTAAAAGCTTTTCAAAACCTTTGCAAACTACAGAGCATTTTACAAGTAAATTTTCAAAACTCATCATAATTTTTTGAATGTTTTACCTTTAAAATCGTGCATTTTCTCTAGCGATTTAAATTGTTTTTCTATTTAAAACAAGCAAAATTAAACTACTTTTTGCGTAAAATAGCAAGTGTTTAAAAATACAAAAACCAAGCACAAATTTTATTTTTCTCATTAGTTTTAAAACTTTATCAAATGTGTTTTCTACCAACTCTACAAATCGTGGATTTTTTAGCTTAAAATGTGTCATAAATGAGCATTAGTTCACGTTTTAGCCCTCTTGGATAAATTTGTCGTTTTTTTAAACAAGCCAAAGCTGCGAGTGAAATGGAGAGGATTTTGGCATCGGTAGTTCAAACAATTAAAACAATACGAGCGTTTTCTTTTGTTTGTTTTACGCTTGCTAGACAGCGCACCTTTGGCTCAAAATAGCCATTAATTGTCGTTTCTCTGTGCCTTTTTTAGCTCAAAAATAAGTCTATAAATTAGTATTTTTGTCAAATTTGCCTATTTTTCACGCTCATCCACCATTAAAAATTTGACAATTTTAAATAAATTTTGCTTTAGAAATTTTTGAATTTTTATATCAAATTACGCACCATAGTTTTGCAATTTGTTTTTATTCGACAAAATTTTGGCAAAAAAATGACTTTTATTTTAAAATTTATACCAAGTCCTTGCTAAATTTATTTTTCACACTAAAAATTTGTAATAAATTTTGTATAAAATTGCGCGTTTTGGCTCGCGTAGATATCAAATTTATAAAATCAAATTTCTAGCACGACAATCAACGCAAATCAAATCGCCCAAAACACAAATCACCCAATTTTACTCATTTTGCAAAGTTTGCGCTAGTTTCGTAACCCTTACCAAACTTATGCTATTTGCGTTCATTTTTAGCACTTCGTATTCGCAAATAGAGTCGCTGATTTTATAGCCCTCCACCCGCAAACGCTCAAGTAGATTAAAAACATATCCACCGATTGTGAGCTGGTCTGCGTAATTTTCAAGGCTAATTTGCATCAAATTTTCAATCTCATCAAGCTCAAACCGCCCGCTAAATTCATAACAATTCTCATCTATTTTGCGAAAATCTTCATCTTTTCCATCGTGTTCATCATTAATATCGCCAAAAATCTCTTCGATAATATCTTCCATCGTCAAAAATCCCGCCGTCCCGCCATACTCATCTACAACAAGTGCGGCCGAAATTCGCTCTTTGTTCATCATTGACAAAATCGTCGCGATAGATGAATTTTCAGGAACAATCAAAATTTTGCGTACAATTTTATTGAAATCTTTCTCATTTGTCTGTATTAAATCGCGAATATGAATCATACCAAGAACATTATCTTTATTACCATCAATATATGGAAAGCGCATAAATTTAGCATCTAAAAGCGCGGCATAATTTTCATCGTAGCTTTTTTGTTTATTCAAACATACCATATCTTTGCGTGGGGTCATTATCTCTTTTGCCACAGTATCGCTAAAATCGACCGCATTTTTGATAATCAGCGTCTCAACAGAGTCCAAAATCCCGCCTTTTAAGCTCTCTGAAGCGATGATTTTTATCTCCTCTTCTGAGTGTGTTTCGCTATCTTGATTTGATTTGATACCAAAAATTTTTAGCATAACCGCCGAACAAACATCAAAAATTTTAATAAATGGCAAAAACACAAGCCAAAATAGATGCAACGGGCGTGCGATAAATAGCACTGTTTTTTCAGTTTTTGCGATCGCAAGAGATTTTGGCACAAGCTCACCAAGCACAACGTGAAAAAGCGTAACAATGATAAACGCAATCACAAACGCCATAGTATGAATGAAAATTTCCCCCGCGCCAAATAGATTTTTAAGCGGACCTTCTATCAGCTTAGAAACCGCTGGCTCACCAATCCAGCCAAGCGCAAGAGAACTAATCGTAATCCCTAGTTGAGTGGCACTTAAATATGTATCAAGAGAGTTTGAAATTTTAAGCGCAAGACGAGCGTTTGCAACATCTGCGGCGACAAATTCTTCGAGTTTTGATTTTCGAATTTTAACAATAGAAAACTCAGATAGGACGAAAAATGCGTTTAAAGCTACAAGAAAAAACGCGAGAATTAACATTAATATGGAATGCGATGGGTCCAAATTTCAATCCTTAAAAAAATAAAATCCGCCATTATACCAAAAAAACATTTTTTTCAAAATTTTAAAAAAACTAATTTTTGGGCTCAACTCGCTTTTTTTTTGTTACAATACGCCGTTTTTTCAACACAATAAGCAAATATTAATAATAAAAAGGCGAAAAAATGAGCAACTTAATAATAGTAGAATCACCAGCAAAAGCCAAAACAATACAAAATTTCTTAGGCAAAGATTACAACGTCATCGCTTCAAAAGGCCACATTCGCGACCTGCCAAAATCTAGTTTTGGAATCAAAGTCGAAGGGGACAAATTTACCCCAACCTACCGCATCAGCGCAGATCACTCCGCAATTGTCAAACAGATAAAAGATCTAGCAAAAAACGCAGATAAAATTTACCTCGCAACCGACGAGGATAGAGAGGGAGAGGCGATCGCATTTCACATCGCAGAAGCAATCGGCAAAGATGCCGTTACCTTGCCACGCATCGTATTTCACGAGATAACAAAAACAGCCATACAAAACGCGCTAAACTCGCCACGCACAATAGATTTTGCCAGCGTAAATGCTCAACAAGCGCGCCGTTTATTAGATAGGATAGTAGGATATGCTCTTTCGCCGCTACTATCTATGAAAATTCAGCGCGGATTAAGTGCTGGACGTGTGCAAAGCTCTGCACTAAAAATCATCGTCGATAAAGAGCGTGAAATTATGGCGTTTAAACCATTAGAATACTACGCCATAAATGCCATTTTTGCACCAAATTTAGAGAGCGAACTAAGCAAATTTAATGGCAAAAAGATGGAAAAATTGTCCGTCACAACAAAAGAGATGGCCGATGAAATTTTAAATTTAGCCAAAAAAAGCGCATTTAAAATCACAGAAATTTCACAAAAAGAGCGCAAAACAAACCCGCTTCCGCCATTTATGACCTCTACATTACAGCAAAGCGCATCCTCTACCCTTGGTTTTAGTCCGAAAAAAACAATGACGATCGCGCAAGTTTTATATGAAGGCGTCGCCACACACAACGGCTTTATGGGCGCGATAACTTACATGCGAACCGATAGCTTAAATCTAGCCAAAGAAGCAGTATCCGCCGCGCGCGAGTTAATAAAGAACGAATTTGGCGAAAAATACCTACCAAAAATGCCAAACATCTACACAACTAAAGCAAAAGGCGCACAAGAAGCACACGAGGCAATTCGCCCGACAAATTTGGATTTTACGCCACAAATCGCAGCCAAATTTTTAGACAAAGATCAGCTAAAACTCTACACCCTAATCTACAACCGCTTTTTAGCCTGCCAAATGGAGGCTAGTGTGAGCTTGCTCCAAAGCGTGTTTATCACAAATGAAAATTTAGAGTTTAAATTAAGCGGAAAGCGTGTCACATTTGATGGATTTTACCGCGTCTATGGCGAAAATGATAAAGATAGAATTTTGCCACCGCTAAATGAGGGCGAGACGATAAAATTGACCGAAATTTCGGCTAAACAAAACTTCACCGAACCCCCAGCGCGCTATTCTGAGGCTAGTTTGGTAAAAAAATTAGAGAGCTTAGGAATTGGTCGCCCATCTACATACGCGCCTACAATCACGCTTTTAACGGCGCGCGATTACGTTAAAATCGAGAAAAAACAGCTAATTCCAAGCGAAATTGCATTTAAAATCACAGCTCTTTTAGAGGAAAATTTCACAGATATAGTAGATAGCGAATTTACATCTAAAATGGAAGAAAAACTAGACGCGATCGCCGAAAATGGCGCGGATTGGGAACAAATTTTGGCTGATTTTTACCACCCATTTATGGATAAAATTTCACACGGAAAAACAGAGATAAAAAGCCAAAAAGTAAGAGAATTAATCGGCGAAAAATGCCCAGAATGCGGGGGCGATTTAGTCAAAAGAAGTGGACGTTTTGGCGAATTTATCGCGTGTTTAAATTTCCCAAAATGCAAATACAGCAGAAATTTAAGCGCAAAAAGTGAAAACAAAGCAAAAAAAGAGCTAATAAAAATCGGCGAAAAATGCCCAGAATGCGGGGGCGAGATTGTCGAGCGCATGTCAAAAAGGGGGAAATTTTACGGGTGCGAAAACTATCCAAAATGCAAATTTACCTCCACTTATAAACCAACCGAGCATAAATGTCCACAATGTGGCGAAATTTTGTTCTTAAAAGAGTTAAAAAAAGGTAATTTTCTCTACTGCGCCAAGTGCAAATTCCAAAAAGAAGCTCGATGAAAATAGGCGTCATCGCTGATACTCACACCGCAGTAAGCGTCGCAAACCAGGCTCTTGAGTATCTAAAATCAAGACATTGCGATCTAATCATTCATGCAGGAGATATCGTAGAGCTTGCTACGCTAAAAATTTTAAAACGCTTGCGGATCCCCTATGTAGCGGTGATTGGCAACAACGACACAGCGCTTTTAAAATACAAAAACGATTTTAATCTATTTTTTCAGCCTTATATTTTTAAATTTGGCGGACTAAAATTTAAACTCATGCATCATCCGTTTTTTTTCGATGAGACGTGCGACATCGCGATTTACGGGCATACGCACTATTTTGCCGCAACAAAAACCAGCAAAACACTATTTTTAAACCCAGGCGAAATTTGTGCTAGAAAAAAGCCGTTTTTTGAGTTTGCATACATTTGCGTAAGCGAGAAAAATTTCACCATCAAAAGAGTGACAAGCCCGCGCATAAATTCCGAGCCAAAATGGCAAGAACAAGAGCTGATTTTTGAACGCTAGTGCAAATTTAATGAAAAAATGCTTTAAAATTTGGGCTAATTTGGACGCAAATATTCGTATGTTAAAATTTATACGCAAGATCGGCTTTAATTTCTCCTTAAAATTTGGCTTAAAATTTGATGCAATTTTGCTTAGAAATTTCGCAAATTTCGTGCTAAATTTTAGTTTAAATTCGCGCGAAAATTTGCATGATGATTTAAATCCGCTTTTGCGCACAAATTTAGATCTAAATTTTAATCACGTGCGCCAAAATCCAAACAGAAATTTAAGCGTTAATTCGCGCAAAATTTCATACAAAAGCTCAAATTTAAAATCAAATTTTACTTCGCGCTTGGTTTTAAAATCTCATAAAATTTCATCTAGTTTGCACCAAATTTTACGCCAAAACATAAATCCGCGCACAAATTTAGTTCAAATTTCAAAAGCAGATAAAAACACTAACGATTCTAAATTTAACGAGCAAATTTCGCTCAAACCCGCAGGCAAAAGATCTTAAAATGAGCGAAATTTCTATATTTTTAACGCTATCTTTTGTCATTTTTGCTTCGCCATATATTGCCAAATTTTTGCGCCTTCCGATCGCTCCAACAGAGATCATTTTGGGAATAATTTTTAAAAACATCGGTATTTTGGGCGAAAGCGAAATTTTAAAATTAGTCGCTGAACTTGGCTTTTATTATTTGATGTTTTTGGCAGGAACAAGCGTGGATTTAAAGCTATTTTTTAAACAAACACGCAGAAATTTAATGGCGAATTTGGGCTTCATTTTCGCTCTGTATTTTGGCGCATTCATAGGCGTTTTCGCGCTTAATTTAAGCCCGATTTTCATCGTCGTGATCCCGCTAATGAGCGTGGGCGTATTATCTACGCTCTATAAAGATTACGGACTAGAACAAAAGTGGCTAAATTTGGCGATGGAGATTGGAATTATCGGCGAATTATTTAGCATTTCTTGTTTGACGCTCTTAAATGCGTATCTAAAATTTGGAATTTCTAGCGATTTTTTTCTAAATTTGGCGATTTTGGGCGGGTTTTTGTGCTTTATCGCGCTTTTTATCCGTGGTCTTGGGATTTTATTTTGGTGGCAACCGCAAATCAAGAAAATTTTAATGCCACATTTTGATAAAAACGAAAAGGATATTCGCCTTTCAATCGCCATTTTTTTTCTCACAATCGGCGTGATGATGGCGCTTAATTTAGAAGTAGTTTTAGGCGCGTTTATTGCTGGGACGTTTTTGCCGACATTTTTTGATCATAAAAAGGCTTTGCCAGAAAAATTAAGCGCGTTTGGCTATGGATTTTTAATCCCGATATTTTTCGTTTTTACAGGCTCGACAATCGATTTAGGCGCACTTTTACAAACACAAATTCTGCGCCAAATGCTAATAATCACTGCAAGTATAATCACGCTTCGTGTCGGCATGGCGTGGCTCATATTCCGCAAAGATAGCACAAAAATCGGACTTGCAATCTCGATGCCATTTACACTTTTAATCGCGACAGCGACGATGGGCTTAGAGGCGAAATTTATCGATTTAGATCTATACTACGCGATGATTTTTGCGTCAATTTTAGAGGTTATTATCTGCCTTAGCTTGATTAAATTCTTAACAAATTTAAAGAAAACATAAAATTTAAAATTCAAATTTTCACACAAGGCGTAAATTTAAATATTTTTCGTTAAAATCCCGAAATTTTATTTTTAAGGAAAAACAATGTCAAAAGATAGCGTTACTCTAACCAACAATCGCGACGGCAAAAGCTACGAATTTCCGATACTAGATGGCTCAATCGGACCTTCTGTAATTGATATTTCAAATTTATACACACAAACTGGGCTATTTACATTTGATAGCGGTTATACATCAACAGCGATGTGTAAATCAAAAATAACCTACATCAACGGCGAAAAAGGCGAGCTAAAATACCGCGGATACGATATTGCGTGGCTTGCTGAGCATAAAGTTTTTTTAGAGGTTGTGTATCTGCTTTTAAATAAAAAACTTCCATCAGCGCAAGAGTTGGCAGATTTTCGTAAAGAGCTAAAAATTCGTTCATTCATCAACGAAAGAATGCTAAAACTTTTTGAAGCTTTCCCTGATAATGCCCATCCGATGGCTGTTTTACAAGCGTGTGTGGCAACACTTAGCGCATTTTATAAACGCGATATGAATTTTGACGATCAAGAAGAGTATCGCGAACTAGCTGTGCGCTTGGTAGCTAAAATGCCAACACTAGCCGCGGCTTATTATCGCTACTCTATGGGCTATCCGATGATCTATCCTGATTTAGATCGCGGTTTTACGGAGAATTTCTTATATATGATGCGCGCATTCCCGCATTCAGAAGTAAATTTAAAACCAATTGAAGTAAAAGCACTAGATGCTGTTTTA
The DNA here is from genome assembly GCA_963541085.1 of uncultured Campylobacter sp. GTDB lineage: Bacteria > Campylobacterota > Campylobacteria > Campylobacterales > Campylobacteraceae > Campylobacter_B. The sequence continues at coordinate 10,814 of CAUTSW010000006.1, read as the reverse complement.
ATGCTACACGCAGATCACGAGCAAAACGCCTCTACAACAACCGTTCGCACCGTAGGTTCAACCCACGCTCACCCTTACGCTTGTATTAGCGCAGGTATCGGCGCACTTTGGGGGCACGCACACGGCGGCGCAAATGAGGGCGTAATCAATCAATTAGAGATGATTGGCAGTGTAGAAAACGTAGATAAATATATCAAGCGCGCAAAAGATAGAAACGATCCATTCCGCCTAATGGGCTTTGGTCACCGCGTCTATAAAAACTACGATCCACGCGCAAAAGTGCTTAAATCGCTGCGCGATCAGCTAATCAACGAGATCGGCATTGATTCAAATTTAATCAAAATCGCCGAGAGAATCGAAGAGATCGTGCTAAATGATGATTATTTCATCAGTAGAAATTTATATCCAAACGTCGATTTTAACTCAGGCTTAATCCTAAAAGCACTAAAAATCCCAACTAATATGTTTGCGGTTATCTTTGTAATGGGTCGCACACCTGGCTGGATTAGCCAATGGATGGAGATGAAAGAGCAAGACAAGATAAAAATCGTCCGCCCACGCCAACTATACATAGGCGAAACAGACGCTACTAAAAACGAACAAGGCGTTGAAAAGACCAATATTGAATTTTTAGGTAAAAAATAGTGTTAAACCTAGCCCGTCTTGCCGCCATTAGCGCAGGAGTGCAAATTTTGCGCCATTATGATGATTACGAAATCTCATATAAATCTGATAATTCGCCGGTAACTTCGGCGGATTTAAGCGCAAATGAGGCGATTTTATCGACGCTTAGCCAAAGTAAAATTCCAATTTGTTCTGAAGAGAGCTTACTAAGTTTAGATGAACTTGTAAATTTGGAGCGTTTTTGGCTGGTAGATCCGCTTGATGGGACAAAAGATTTTATCTGTAAAACGGGCGAATTTTGCGTTTGTATTGCGCTTATAGAACACGGACGCCCGATTTTAGCGGTCATTTATGCACCAAAATTTGACGAGATGTATTATAGCGATGGGCATGGACTATACGGCGGAAGCGCAAAAAATCCTACGCAAATTTCATCTTGTAAAGCTCAAAATATCCTAATGCACGGCTCACACAGCGGGATTAGTCCTTTTAAAAAAACACTCATTTCACGCTTTAATCTACGCGCTCAAAAACTAGGCTCAGCACTAAAATATTGCAAAATCGCATTAGGAGAGGCATCTCTTAGCGTCGGTAGTGCAAAAATGTCGCTTTGGGATGCTGCGGCGGGGGATTTTTTGCTTTGTCAAAGTGGCGGAAAAGTGATTGATTTGCTAACAAAAAAAGCTCCACTTTATAACGGAAAAGATGGTTTTAAAATGCATCCAACACTCGCCGTTAATCAAGATTCGATCTCAAAAATCGATGAAATTTGCGAAATTTATTCCAAATTTAGAGCCTAAATTAATCTGAATTTGGACTTATTTTGTTAAAATTGCGCCTTTTAAACGCCAAATTTAAGGAGAAAAATAGATGAAACAAATTTCTTTATGCTCTATTGCCAACGTCAGTAGCGGAAATTGCTCCGAAGATTGCGCTTATTGCACACAAAGCGCACACAATCACACCAATATTGAAAAATATAAATTTCGCTCAACACAAGATGTAGTAAATCAAGCAAAGATAATGCGAAGTTACGGCGCAGTTGGCTTTTGTTTGGTTACGGCTGGACTTGGACTAGATAGCAAAAAATGCGAATATGTCGCAAAATTAGCATTTGAAATTTCACGATTGGATTTAGGATTAAATCTAATCGCTTGCAATGGCGAAGCAGACGTAGAAAGCTTAAAATATCTACGCAAAAACGGCATCAAAAGCTACAATCACAACCTAGAAACAGCACAAAGCCATTTTCCAAAAATTTGTTCTACGCACACATGGGAGAGTCGCTATCAAACGTGTCAAAACGCGATTGAAGCAGGACTTAATGTCGTTAGTGGTGGTATTTTTGGTATCGGCGAAAACGAAGAGCAACGCCACGAACACCTAAAAGCTTTGGCGACGCTAAATCCAAAAACAAGCCCGATAAATTTCTTTATTCCAAATCCAAATTTACCAATCAAACAAGCAATCATAGGCAAAAAAGAGGCGTTATCTCTCATCGCACTTGCGCGAAGCTACTTGCCAAATGCGCGTTTGATGATCGCTGGTGGGCGCGAAATCGTATTTGGCGATGATCAAGAAGAGCTCTTTAAATCAGAAATTAACGCCGTTGTTTTGGGTGATTACCTAACAACAAAGGGCAACAATCCAGCCGACGAAATCAACAAAATCAAAAGCTACGGCTGTGAAATCGCAACTGTTTGCCATGGGTAAATCGGTAAAAATTTAATTTTTATAACAAAAATTTGGCTAGAGCTTTTAAAAATTTATTTAAAAATTCTAGCCGATTTTATATACGTTTAAATCAAATTTACACAGCAAATTTGAGCCTAAATTTCACATGTTTTTATACGATATTTTAATTTTTTTTTAAGAAATAAAGTGATAGTATTCTCAAAATTAAAAGGAATTGATAATGAAACTAACACAAACCGAACTTTTAGGGCTTTGCAAATACCTTAGCAAAATCCATCACACACCAGGTCGTTTACGCGTTCGCGTTAGCCCCAAAATCAAAGATGAGCTAAGCAACGATGATATTACAAAGCTAAATGAGAAATTTTCAAATTTAGACGCGATAAGTGACGTTAAATTTAACGCAATCATCGGTTCGCTAACGATTAATTACGACAAAAATAAAGTTGAGCCCCAAATTTGGGAAAATTTGCTCGAAAACAGAGCAAATGGGGACACATTGCCGATGATTGAAAAACTAATCGGCGCATAAATAAAAGAGAAAAAAAATGATTTCACAAATAAAAGATGCGCTAAATCACGAGCTTTACGGGCTAGAAATTTATAATAAATTTGCTCAAATTTATAATGCACCGCTGTTTTTGCAGATCGCAAACGTACGTCAAAACGGCTACGATATGCTATTAAAATTGGCTGATGATTTCAGCCCACAAAGTGCGCAAACAAAGCTAAATTTGGGCAAAAACTACATCGATGCGCTCATTTTAGCGATCGCTTTCGAGATAAAAACGTGCGAATTTTACGACGAGATCACAAGCCAAACACAAGATGAAAATTTGCGCGATCTCTTTTTTAGATTGTGGGCGACGAGCGAAAATGAGTATAAAAAAGCACTAAATTCCGAGCTTTTTGCGACGTTTTTAGCACAAAATCAAAATGACAAATCGCCTAGCCTAGATCTATTTTTTAAAGATCTACAAAACGGCAAATTTAATACCGACGAGGTCTTAAATTTCATAAAAAACGGCGGATTGACAAATCTAAATTTAGGCGATATAACGCAAAGTTTAATCAAAAATTTACAAAAAGGAGAGTAAAAATGCCACTACCATTTATCGCAGGTATGCTAATCGGCGCTGGAGCAATCACAGCTTATAACAACAAAGAAAAGGTGATTAAATGTCTAAAAACAGGCTTTGCCACAGCCAAAACAAGCGGAGAAAATTTAGTACAAAAAGTAAAATCAAAGTGCGAAAAGAAGTCATGCAAGTGCGAAACACAAGTCGTCCAAAATGTGTGCGATGAGTGCGGAGAGATCGTAAAAGGCGACCATATTTGCGAACCAGTTTGCCCAGATTGCGGCGAGAAAAAGAGTGTAAATCACGAGTGCAAAAGCGAAATTTGCCCAGATTATAGCGAGAAAACAGACGCAAACTGCGAACACAAAGCAGATGAAGCGCAAAATGAGACACCTAAAAACGTAACCACCAAAAAAACCCACAAACCAAAAGGAGCAAAGTAATGTATCTTTCAACCACACGCCTACCACTAGATCACGTCATCAGCGGGGCACTTTTAGGCGCAATAAGTAGCGCATCAATAAACTATAAAAGCGACAAAAAAGCGATCGCAAAAAGCGCATTAAAAGGCGGTATTGCGGGCGGATTTTCAATCTTAGCCGCAAATCAAATCGTGCGCCGTGAATACGCAAAAGCCATATTTAGCGCAGCAATCGGCACTGGCGCATTAATTTTTGCAGAGCAAATTTTATCAAATAAAGAAGGAGAAAAATAATGGAAAATCCATACATCGAAAAAGTAGAAAAAGTAGAAAAAGTAGAAAATCAAAATTTTATGGGTTTTGCACCAAATGCAAACACAACTTTTGATCCAAATGCGTCTTATTGCTCAAATTTCCCGCGCAGTTATGGCGCAAATTTAGTTGCAAATGCAAATGCTACGGCAAATGCAAATTCAAATTCAAATCAAAATTTCACAAATTTTGGCGCGAATTTTAATGGCTACGCAAACCAAGGCACAAACGGCTCATTTTTCTCAAAAATGCGCACAAATGAGTTTTTAACAGGCGCACTTTTGGGTGCAGCCGCAGCTTATATTCTCACAAATAAAACCGCGCAAGAGACGATTTTGCAAGGCTTTGTTAAGATGGGAAATTTATTTAGCGCAGGTATCGAAGAGCTAAAAGAACGCTACGAAGACGCCAAAGCTAGTGCTGAGCAAAATTAGAGAAGTTAAGGAAAAATTGTGAAAATTATACACAAAACGCCCACGCGAATTCGTGTTAAATTTGACGAAATTTCTGGCAAATTTCAAGAAACAGATCTTCAAAATCAAATTTTAGCACTCAAAGGCGTAAAATCCGTGCGGATAAATGCGCGGATAAAATGCGCGATAATCGAATGCGAAAACACCGATGAAGTCGCCTTAAATTTAGACGAAATTTCACCAAAACCACTCGCACCCGATCAAATGTCATGCTTTTGCACCCATGCACAAGAGGTGACAAAAGCGCAAATCGTGAGCGCGGGTGGTTCGCTTTTGATGACAAAATTTAGTCGCAATAACTTTTTTCATCTAACTCACACGCTTTTTAGCGCATATCCTGTGATTTTTGGCGGGATAAAAGAGCTATTTTCGCAAGGGCTCACATCTCGCACACTAGAGGCGATGGCGATTAGCGCGTCAATTTTACAGCGCGATTACGTCGCAGCCAACAGTACAAATTTGATGGTAAATTTGGGCGAATATATCGAAGAGACGATGGTAAATAAAAGCGACGAATTGATAAAAGAACTAGCAAAGCCGACGATAAAAGAAGTCTGGGTTGAGCGTGAAATTTCAGGCAAAACAGAGCTAGTAAAACTAAGTCAAGAAGATGTCAAATTTGGCGATATCGTAGTCGTCTCAACAGGCGAAACAATAGGCATCGATGGCTATATCGTAGATGGTGTCGCAAGTGTAAATCAAGTCTCAATGACAGGCGAAGCAGCCCCTGTTAAAAAAGAGCGCGGAGATCGCGTAATGAGCGGGACAATCGTAGAAGATGGCGTGATTAAAATTTGGGCTGAATTAATCGGGGCAGACACCAGCACAGAAAAGATCAAACACTACATCCAAAACTCTCTAAACGAAAAATCCGCAATCGGTATGAAAGCGACAAAAATGGCTGATAAGCTCGTGCCTATAACGCTTGGGCTCTCAGGCGCAGCATATTTAATCAACAAAAATTTAACCAGCGTCGCAAGCGTATTACAAGCTGATTATTCATGCGCGCTAAAATTAGCCACGCCCGTCGCGTTTAAATCCGCGATCGCAAAAGCTGGAAAAAACGGAATTTTAATAAAAGGCTCAAAATCAATCGAAGCCCTAGCTAAAATTGACACCGTAATTTTTGATAAAACAGGCACGCTCTCACACGGAAATATGGAGATTGTGGATATTATTTCGTTTGATGATGAGTGGGATAAAAATCAAATTTTAAACCTAGCAGCAAGCGCAGAAGAGCACTATTTTCACCCAATTGCAGAGGCGATTGTAGAGGCGGCGAAAAAAATCGGCTTTAAGCACATCCATCACGATAAAGTCGAATACGTGGTCGCCCACGGCATAAAAACAACATCAAAAGATAAAAAAGTCCTAATCGGATCGCGCCATTTCATCGAAGATGACGAGCAAATTTCGTTTGAAAAACATAAAGAAAAGATCCAAAATTTACTCGATCTTGGCGACACGCTTTTATATATCGCCTATGATAAAAAGCTTCTAGGCGTTATCGTTTTAAACGACGATATCCGTGAAAATGCAAAAACGGCGATTGAAAGACTTAGAAATTTGGGCATAAAACAGATCATAATGCTCACAGGCGACACGCACTCAAAGGCAGCCGCTTGCGCAAAACGTCTTGGCGTGGATAAATTTTACGCTGATTTAGAGCCTACACAAAAAGCAGACATTATCCAAAGCCTAAAAGATGCCGGCAACAAAGTCGCGTTTGTCGGAGACGGGATAAACGATGCGCCAAGTTTGGTAAAAGCCGATGTTGGAATCAGTATGCAAAGAGGCGCAGATATCGCAAAATTAAGCGCAGATATCGCACTGCTTCGCGATGATATTGAGTGCGTAGCGGACGCAAAAGAGCTATCAAACAAAACTCTCGCGCTCGTTTATCAAAATTTCAATCTCGCAGTGTGGATAAACTCAGCGATAATTTTAAGCGCAACGCTTGGCAAGCTAAGCCCGACCACGACGGCATTTTTACACAACGGCACCACGATTGGATTGTTATTAAACTCGATAAAAGGAGTGAAATTTAATGCAAACGAACGATAAAAATTTAGATGCAAACAAGACCTCAGCAAATATAAATTTGCATGAAATTTCTACCGAAAATGCAAATTCCAGCCAAATTTCTAATGCGAATTTAGACAATACAAGCCACGCGGGTCAAAACCAAATTTTAGATGAAACATCAAGCGCAAATTTAAGCAAAATCGCAGATGAAAGCTTAGACACAAATTCTAGCCAAAGCGATGAATTTGCCAACAAAAATCAAAGCGCAACAAACACGTCAAAATTTGGTCAAAATTTAAAAGGCAGACTCAAGCTAAACAGACCACTCAGCCTAAACACAAAGCGCAAATTAGCAAAAGACGCGATGACGATTTCGCTTGGAGTTTTGGTCGCAACAGCGTTTATGAAGCGCACAAAAGTGGTAAAAAGCGTCCATCTAATCTCGGGCGTTTTGCTAGTCGGCGCGAGTTATTATCACCACACTTTATATCCAAAAAATTACAAAGAGTAAATTTCGCCTAAATTTGGGCGAAATTTCTTAAATTTTAGATCAAATCCAAAAACATTCACAAAAATTTTTTTGATAACACTTTACAAAAAAAAAAAAAAAACGCTAGACTTTGCTTTTATCTGAATCAAAAGGAAAAAAAATGGCAAACGAAAATGTATTCAAAGAGCTAAGCGATGTGGTAACAAAAGACGATACGCTAAGCGAGGAAAGCAAAGCGCAAGTGCTACGCAATATCACAAAAATGCAAGATCAAAAGATAAATTTGATGATCACAGGCGCAACAGGTTGTGGCAAAAGCTCCACGATAAACGCACTTTTTAACGCAAACGTAGCAAAAGTCGGACAAGGCGTCGATCCGCAAACAATGGATATCGCCAAATTTGATCTAGATAATCTCACGCTTTGGGATAGTCCGGGTCTTGGAGACGGCAAAGAACAAGATATCAAGCACTCAAAAGCAATTATCTCAAAACTAAACGAAAAAGACGCAAACGGCGATGCGTTAATCGATCTTGTGCTAGTGATTTTAGATGGTTCAACGCGCGATTATGGGACATCATTTCATCTAATTGAAGAGGTGATTATCCCTGCAATAGGCAAAGATGCGAAAAACCGCGTCCTAATCGCCATAAATCAAGCAGACATGGCGATGAAAGGGCGCGGTTGGGACGAAGCAAAAAACGCACCGACGCCAGAGCTTGCTGAATTTCTAGACAAAAAAGTTGCCTCAGTGCAAAAACGTATCAAAGATAGCACAGGCGTGGATATTGAGCCGATATATTATTGCGCAGGATACAAAGACGGCGACAAAGCGCAAAAGCCGTATAATCTCTCAAAACTTCTATATTTCATCGTCTCAAACACCAAAAAAGAAAAACGCGCACTCTATATTAACAACATTTCACGCGATAAAACAATGTGGGAGTCAAACGACGAGCTAAAAAATTACAACAAAGAGATACAAAACTCACTCTGGGAGAGCGTCAAAGACGGCGCAAGCGAGGGCGCGGATATCGGCGGTAAAATAGGCGGATTATTTGGCGAAACAGGCAGAAAAATCGGTACCGTAGTCGGCGGTACTGTTGGTGCTGTTTACGGATTTTTCAAGGGAATATTTTCGTAGATGAATTTAGTTAGTTTAAATAATGCCATATCCGCGATTGGCATACGCCCATACGACGTGCTGTTTGTCGGCGCAACAGGCGCTGGCAAAAGCTCCACGATAAATTCATATTTTTTGCAAGAATTAGCCATAATCGGACGCGGAGCCGACCCGCAAACGATGCAGTGTAAGAGCTACCGCGTCAATGAAAATCTGCGCATTCACGACAGCCCTGGATTTGGTGATAGTCCGAACAATGACCGCGCTCACGCAGAAAAAATCACTAAACTTTTAAAACAAACATACAAAGATAAATTTGCGCTGATTGATATGTGTGTCGTGATTGTTGATGCTAGCTTGCGTGATCTTGGGAGTACTTATTGGTTGATAGATAAAGTTTTAAAGCCAAATTTGAGCGAGGAACGAATTTTGATTGCGCTCAATCAAGCAGATATAGCGATGAAAGGACATGGCTGGGACATGGCAAAAAACGCACCGACGCCAGAGCTTCGCGCGTTTTTAGACGAAAAAGCGCGTTCCATTCATAAACGCATAATGGAGAATAATTTTAATAGTGCTCAAAGCTTGTATTCGCTCCCGCAGCCTGTTTATTACTCGGCGCAAACGGGCTACAATGTGGATAAATTTTTTGATTTTATCATCGAAAATTTGCCAAAACAAAGGCGCATTATAGATTTTTAAACCAAAACTCGTTTTAATTTGCGCTTGAAATTTAAAATTTGGAGCGCAAAATGAGACGAAAAGATAGGGATTTGGGCGCGCAAGCTGCCTTGGAAATTTTAGACGAATGCGAATATGCGACGATTAGTTGCGTCTACTATGCGGACGAAATCGACGCAAATTGCGATAATTTGACGCAAGAAAACAGCGCGAATTTTTCTACAAATTCAGGCAAAATCACGAGTGTAAATTTAGACACAAACGCTATTGGCAAAACGCGCGCAAAATTTAGTATGAGCGCGAATTTAGACGAAATTTCTAGCCAAATTTTAGCCAAAACCGCAAATACAAAGACAAATTTATTCAAAATCAAAAGCATAAATTTTCATAAATTTTCAAACAAAAACACCCATTTTAGCGACACTTTAAACACAAAATCAAATATGAACACTTTAACAAATTTTCATACACTCATAAATTTGCGCTCGCTAAACACGAACGCGCAAACTCGGGCAAAATTTGGCATAGGCATTAATTTAAATCAAATTTCAAGTGCAAATCCTGTCGATAAAGATACAAATTTGTGCTGTTTTAGCACGCATAAAAACAAAGTTTCGACCAAATTTTCCACGCAAAGCGATCAAATTTGCGCCTTTAAGCCAGAGCAAATTTTTACCAATGAAATTTCGATAAATCAAAAATCCAGCAGAGCAAATTTACGCACAAAATCGGCGCTTTTAAACTCACAAACTAAACAAATTTTCACCCCGCGACAACCGCAAATTTTTTCGATTCCAATCTCAATCGTCCGCGAAAATGAGAGCATTTTTATCCATGGCGCACCAAGTGGCGCAAAGGCAAAACTCCTGCAAAATGGGCGCGAAGTCACAATTGTAGCTGTGAGTTTTAACCACGTCCCAACCCCATCAAAGTCCGATTTTAACGCGCACAGCAAAGATGGCAAATGGCTTGGCTCAAACGTTTTTACCACCGAATATAAAAGCGCGATCGCAACCGCAAAAGCCTATGAGATTACCGATCCTAAAGCCAAATTTCACGCGCTAAAAATCTTGAGCCAAAAATACGTCGCAAGCGCGCAAATGAGGGCGTTTGATGTCGCTGCGATGCATAGTTTAAACATCACAAATATCTACGAGCTAAAAATCATCTCTCTTAGCGCAAAGGCGAAAATTTTGCCAAAAAAATAAAATTTAGCAAAAGCGCAAATCAGCGCGATCAAATTTTCACGCCAAATTTATCGCTTGAGCCTTTAAATTTGTAGCCGCTTTTAGCTCTTCTATCGCGCTAATTCCTGCCGTGTTTTTAGGAAATAAAACATAAATTTTACCGCGCTCAACAGAGGCGAAAAACTCATTTTCGCTCTCTAAAATTTTATCCACATCTTTTAAAGCAAAAATCTCACTAGCATTTGGCTTTTGCGCCACAGAATAGGAAAATTTCTCGCCATTAATCTCAAAAAACACACTGCTAAATTTCTCCTGCTCGGGAGCTTTGCCTAGCTGTTTTTGCACAAATCCGCCATAAATTTTTGGAAACACAAAATACCAAATCACGCCAACAAGCGCGCTCGCGATACAAATTACCGGAAAAGTTTTAGCCAAAAAATCGATCAAAATCCCAACAAAAACAAACTGCAACGGCACAAAAAAGACCAAATTTTTCTGCCTTTTAGCCTGCACGCTCGCCGTTAAAACAAATTTTTTAAAGTTGTAGATATTTTGTGCACTCAAATCAAGCTTCATTTTGACTCCTTTTTTTCAAATTTCGATATAAAAAATCGCCTATTTTACGCAAAATAGCTGAAATTAAAGGCGCATTTTGCTATTATCGCGCTTAAATTTTTCGATAAAAAGAGGAAAGCATGGGATTA
>CAUTSW010000005.1:0-37748 GCA_963541085.1 uncultured Campylobacter sp. | reverse complement strand
GCGCAACCTAAATCATTATTTAAATTGCAAGATTTTTGGTAAATTTCAAGAGCTATTTTATACTCTCCAGCGTTTTGAACTATTAATCCGATATTGTTGCAGCCGCTAGCTATGTTTGCGTTACAAGATCTTATAAATAGCTCGTTTGCGATCTCTTTTGAAGAGTTAGTTAATAAAACGCCAAGATTGTTGCAAGCAAGCCCATAACCGCCATTGCAAGATATATTAAAATATGAGTAGGCTTGAAGTAAATTTTTTGGTAAGCCAGTGCCACTTTGTGCCATCAATCCAGCGTTGTTGCATGCAATAATTGCTCCGCCTTCGCACGCACGCTCAAAATATTGCGCTGAAGCGTTTAAATCCTGAATCGCGCCTGTGCCATTAAGATATGAATTGCCGATTTTTTCGCACGCGTTTGCTGCGCCAAGATTGCAAGATTTTAGATATAGTTCAAACGCTTTGTGTTCATCTCTTTGGGATTCGATGCCATCTTCATATGCTGAGCCGACTTTGTAGCAAGCGATACTTTTTGTCGCATTATCATCGCCTAAATCGCAAACTTCTTTATAATATGTAAGCGCTTTTGAAATATTTTTTGCTACGTTGTTTTTTGTGTCGCCAGCCTCATAAACCATAGCTAAGTTAAAACAAGATTTTGAATCTCCACCAAGACAAGCGCGCTCATAAAATTCGATCGCTTTGCTTAGGTTAGCTTCTATATTTGCACCTGTGTGATAGGCAAATGCTAATTCGCCACACGCGTTCATATCTCCACTTTTGCAATTTTTATCGAGTAATTCAACATGCGTTAAGGTTTTTTTTGTGACTAGTTTTTTATCTAATACAAAGCTTTTATAGACGACAAATCCAGCCACTGCCAAAATTATTGCAATCAAAAATGCGATTAAACTTTTCATACTTTTCCTTCTAAATTAAAAATTGCGTATTCTATCTAAAAAAACTTATAAATTTATTTTTAAGTCTAAATTTCATCATACGCTTTTTGCATCTCATCTTGTAAATTTTCATACCAATCATCGCCATTTGGCTTAAATGACGGCAAAATTTTCATACTAATTTCACTTTTTTTGATTATGAAATTTTTAACATCAAAGCTTTTTAATGTATCTTTTAAAATGACTGGCTGGATACGCAAATTTAACTTTTGCGCCAAAATTTTCGCCCCTTCTTGAAATTTGAGCATTTTTTCGCCACGTCCGCGCGTGCCTTCTGGAAATATCGCTATTACGCGGTTGTTTGCCAGGCGATCTTTGGCATCTTTTATGAGAGAGACTATCGAGCGCGGATTGGCACGATCTAGCGATATCATTCGTGGAAGTGAGATTATTCCACCTAAAATTTTAATTTCACCGATCTCTTTTTTTGCTACCCAAGCTAGATCGCGCGGGTGAGCTTCTTCTAAAATAATAATATCTAGCATGCTTTTATGATTTATCACGATTAAATCAGCACTCTCATCAAATTCGCCAATTTGTTTTACTTTGTAGCGTATAAAATAGCGTTGAAATTTGGCCCAAATTCGCCTATATTTGCGGTGATTTTTATTGTCTATTTTCATCGCTAAAACGACAAGTGCTATCGTAATTACGCAGTAAATAAAATAAAAAAATGCTTTAATTTTTGTCATTATTTGCCTTTAATTTTTTGTGAATTTCATCTTCACTAATCAAATTTGAGTTGTATTTAATCACAAATTTATCACCAAGTGCGTATATATCAACAATGCGTGTATCATCTAAAAGCGCGCTAAAATTTGGTTGAAAATTTAGATAAATGTTGCGAAAGATGTGTGGATTGCTCATCTTAAAAAGTGCGATTAGCCATAAAGCAGCAACAACGACGACGATTAGACAAATCCACAAAATTCCGCCATGATCTATTAAAAAACCAGCCCCCATTGCGCCACAGAATGTGCCAAAATAGCCACATGCGTTAAAAATGCCTAACACGAGCCCTTTTTGTGAGCTTTTTGCAAATTTTGATGCGATGCTTTGCAAAAGCGGTTCATGCACACAAAATCCGATGAAAAATATCGCCACACCCACGCAAAATAGCCAAAATTCAGTAGCAATTTCAAACAAAACATACGCCAAAATAAACGCGCTCACGCCAAAGATCAAAATTTGTTTAGAAAGACGTTTTACTTCACCCAAAAATCCAGCAACACCCATCGCACAAAAGCCTAAAATCATGGCTATTATGTAGATAATAGATAGCTTGTTTTGTGTTAAATGTAGCGAATTTGTTAGGATTAGTGGGATTATAAAAAAGGCTGCTGTCATGAAAGTTTTTTGCAAAAAATTGCTTAAATTTACTATGTTTAAATCACTGTTTTTTAAAATCTCGCCAAGCTTTGCGTCGGTCTTTTTCGCGCTGATTTTTGGCTCTTTTTCTACCGCAAAAAATAGCAAAAATATACACAAAATAGTCAAAATCGCGCTGAGCCAAAACAGGCTAGAAAAACCAAATTTCGTATTTAATATCGGTGAAATAGCCACAGCAATCGCAAAGCTAAGTCCGATCATCACACCCATAAAACTCATCGCTTTTGCTCTTGATTCTTCTTTTGTAAAATCACTAATTAGCGCGATCGCCACGCCTCCTACTGCGCCACAGCCTTGTAAAATTCGCCCCAAAATAAAAGTCCAAATTTCATTTGCAAATGCGCAAATTATCGATCCTAAAATAAATATCAAAAGTCCAATACAAATCATCTTTTTGCGACCAAATTTATCGCTAAGATAGCCAAAAGGCACACTTAAAATCATTTGAAAAAGCGCATAAATTCCCACTGAAAAACCAGCTAAAAACAGCGTCGCGCCGTGGAGTTTTGTAACCTCTATCGACATCACAGGGAGCACGATAAATAGCCCAAAAAATCTCGTAGCGACAATAAACGAGAGCGGAAAAATGTTTTTTATCATTAAAATTTACCTTTGAAATTTGGCTTTAAAAAGGCTAATTCTATCACAACTTAAAAATAAAATAATCAAATTTTGCTACAATCTCGCGCTTAAAGGGGTTTTATGAAAATTGTTTTAGCTACTTCAAATTTAGGAAAAGTAAAAGAGATAAAAGCTCTTTTAAAAGACCATGAAATTTATGCTTTGAGTGAAATTTTAACGCCGTTTGAGATTGTTGAAAATGGTACAAGTTTTAAAGAAAATGCACTGATAAAATCGCGCGCTGTGTTTGAAGCTTTGCGTAAAAAAGGGCTTGAAAATGAATTTATTTCGCTTAGCGATGATAGCGGGATTAGCGTTGAAGTGCTAAATTTTGCACCAGGAATTTACTCAGCGCGCTATAGCGGTGCCAACGCAACAGATGCTTCTAATCGCGCAAAATTAATTACAAATTTAAACGCTTTAAATTTAGATCGCGCGAGTGCTTTTTATACTGCTTGCATCGGGATTAATTGGGCTTTTGGAGAGTATAACGTGCATGGATTTATGTATGGCGATGTGATAAATAAAGAGCGCGGAGAGAGCGGTTTTGGCTATGATTTTATGTTTATTCCGCGCGGGTTTGATAAGACGATTGGCGAATTAGATCACAGCGTAAAATCTCAAATTTCCCACCGCGCAAAGGCGTTAAAAAATGCCGAAATTTTGTTAAATTTAATTCAAAAATGGACCAAATTTTAACTTTCATTTAATTAGCGACTTTATAATCGCGCATTTTATTTTTAGGAGAAATTTATGAAAAAAATTATCTTTTCAACAACTCTTTTGGCGACTTCACTTTTTGCATTAAGCGATGCAGAACTTTTATCAATATACGCTGGCGCACCGCAAGATATAAAAATCACAATATCAAATAAAACACCAGTAAAAGGACTAGATAAAATCCAAGCAGTAGAATATATGATGAGTAAAGGCGATATGAGCCAAAGTGAGATAATGTTTGCTGATGAGAAATTTATCTATCCAGATATCATCGATCCAAAAAGCGGGATTTCATATAAAACACAGATGGAAAATGAGATTAAAAATGCAAAAGTTGGCGCAGAATATGCCAAAGAAAGTGCTGATTATATTATTAAAATCGGCAATGATCCTAAAAAAGAGACGCTAGTTATTTTCACAGATGCTGAGTGTCCTTATTGCCGTCGCGAAATGGCTAATATCGAAAAGCGTTTAGAGACAAATAATATTGAGATAATTATGGCTTCAGTTCATGGCGCATCAGCTCACGCAAAGAGTTTTAAAATTTACGAAGAGGTTAAAAATGCAAAAACAGATAGCGAAAAAGTTGCGATTTTACATAAATATTATGATGAAAAAATGACGTTAAAAGATGGCGAAGTAAGTGCTGAGAATGTCCAAAAAATGGCGGATTTAGCGGCAAAATATTTCAAAGCTGGAATTCATGGCGTCCCAAATATTATAAACAAAAGCGACATCGTAAAAAAATAACTCTACAAAATGGCGGTTTTCCCCGCCTTTAACCTTAATAAAACTTTATTTTGCTACAATCGCCCTTTATTAAACTCACTGGCGGATAGAAAAATGAAATTAATTAGTAGCGATAGAAAAATCATTTTAGAAATTTCGATTCTTGGGCTAATCGGTGCTATTTTTATTTTTATAATGACATTTTTGAGTTTTAATTATGAGATTGAAATTTTTAAAAAAACATTACGCGATGAAATTTTAAAAACCGATAAAGCGCTCTCTTACAAAAAGGCTGAAATTTACAACAAAATATCAAATTTATCACTGAATTTGGTGGATGATGAAGATCCTAAAAAGAGTCTTAAAGAGTTTTTCGCGCATCAAAAAACGTTTAACTCTATCTTTTTTGTTAAAGACAAAAATACATATCGTGCAAACAATGAAAAAGTAAATTTCTTTTCCTATCTAAATTTAAGCAATTTTGTAAAAGATTTAGATGAATATGGTTTTTTTATTTCGCGATTATCGACAATTGAAGGCAAAAAAGAGTTTTTTATCATCAAAAAACTAGATACAAATAGCTTTATAGTCGCTTTTTTTAACAGCGAAATTTTAAAAGATATAATAAGTGATAATATCTATCTTTTAGATACAAATGGCGAATCCGTGTTTAATGGTAAATCATTTTATGATATCTATTCGCAAGGTCTTGTAAATAAAGAGTTGCAGTTTTTAAAGAGCGATGAGGGCGAGATGGAATTTGCTTTTTCATTGCGAAATAGGGATTTTAATATAGAAATTGTAGCTCACGCGAGTGCAAATACGATTTTAAAAAAGATGATTTTTCGGGGTGTTTTTGCATTTTTGATGTTTGTAGTTATGATTTTTTTAGTCTATAACTGCGTGCAAAATTTTAAAGATCACTATGTAAAAGCGTTAAATTTATTCAAACGAGTTGTATTTACAAAAGCACTAACTAAAAATTTGACTACAAAAAACAGCGATGCAAAAAGCATAATAGACGAAATTTTATCTATGCAATCTTTGCTTAAAAGATCTAGGATAGATATCATAAAAGCCAATAAAAAATTTGATTTAATCTTTGAAAATGATGCGCTTGCCTATCTTTACATTGACAAAATAGATGGTTCGATTATCTTTTATAATCAAGCGGCGAATAATCTATTTGATTTATCGCGAAAATTTAGCATTTTCGATCTAAAAAGTGGCTCCTATCAAGATGAAATTTACAACTCTTTTGTCTCACAAAATTTATTGCGCGATTTCCATCTAACACAATACAAAATCAATGATGGCGAATATGAAATTTACGCACATGAGAACATTTGGTTAATAAACGACGAAGAAAATAGCTCATTGTTATATTCGATTTTAGACATATCTGAACATAAACGCTTTGTCAATGAGACGCGACGCGAACGCGATAGCTTTAGCATGGGGCCTTATGTTGTTATAAATTATGATGTTGTAAAAGATCGCGTTATTCACATCACAAAAAATGTGGAAAATTTGTGGGGCTATTCGCCTAAATTTTTCTTTAATAAAGATATAAATTTCTCTTACATCATAGATGAAGCTGATGTAGGGCGCGTAAAAAAAGAGCTACACAACTCACACGAAATTTACCTAAGCGACACAAAAAAAGATAACTTCATACAAATTTATAAGATAAAACACAAAAACAAGCAAAATCACAACTATAAAGTCTATGTCAAATTTGTTTCGCAAGATGAGGCAACTTTATATTTTTATATGATAGATGATGTTATTGCGCAAAAAAATATGTTAGATAAAGAGATCACGCGCCATAAAAATATAATAAACGCAGCTTCGTTTGCCACATGGGAGTGGGATATAAATAATAGCTTAATTCATTTTAATGACAATTTTCCAAAAATTCGCGGATATTCTGATAGATATTTTGAAACCGATATAACCTTTTCTAGATTTATGGAATTAATCCATAAAAACGATGTTGAGATTGTCAATAAAAAGATAAAAAATTACTTTAACGGGATTGATTTTAAATTTGACGTTGAGTTTAGAATTGCGGCGAAAGTCGGCTATGTTTGGACGCATATTCAAGGTGCCGTCTTGGAAAAAAACGTAAATGGCACAGCCAAATTTCTATGCGGAATATTAGAAGACATTTCAGAACGAAAAAAGAGCGATTATCAAATGAGATTAAACGCGAGCGTTTTTGCCTACTCAAACGAGGGTATCGCGATAATGAATGAAAATTTTATTATTACCGACGTAAATCGCGGTTTTGAGCGTATAACTCAGTATAAAAAAGATGAAATTATCGGCAAAAAGTATGAAATTTTAAACGACGAAGAGACGAATATTTCCATCAAAGAGAATCTCAAAAAAGATAATTTTTATAGAGACGAAATTTATGCAAGTCGCAAAGATGGCATCAAATTCCCGCAAATTTTAACGATAAACGCGATTCAAGATCCAGATAACGAAAAGGTTCATTATGTGGCGATTTTCTTTGAGATTATGGAGATTAAAGCGCGCGAAAACGAGCTACGAAAAATCGCACTACACGATTTTTTAACCAAACTTCCAAATCGTGTTTTATTTACGCAAAGTGTTCGTAACGCTGTGGCAAAAAAGTCGAAATTTACTACGATTTTATATTTTGACTTTGATGGATTTAAAGGTATTAACGACACATACGGACACGAAGCTGGAGATGATTTTTTACGTTTTGTGGCGGTTGCTTTGGGTGATGTTATTGGTAAAATGGGGCTTTTGGCTAGACTTGGAGGAGATGAGTTTGGCGCGATTATTGATAAAAGTGAAGATAAAGATGAAATTTTGCATATTGTAGAGAGGCTTTTAAAAGTTGGCGAGTGCAAATTTGATATCGCTGGGGCAAAAATCGGCGCGAGTGTGAGTATAGGGGTGAATTTTTATAGTGGTGATGATTATGAAGAGGCGATTAAACAAGCAGATGATGCTATGTATGAGGCGAAAACTTCTGGAAAAAATCGCTACTGCATCTATAAAAAAGATGGCTTTTGTAAGCAAGATGACGAGCGTGCGAAATTTGAAAAAAGCTTGCAAAATGATGAATTTTTTATGCTCTATCAGCCTATAATTGATATCGAAAATTACCGCGTTGAGGGCTTTGAACTGCTTCTTAGATGGATGCACTATTCGCGTGGATTGCTTGCGCCAAATGAGTTTTTAGATGAGATTAAGCGTCTAGGGCTTAGCGAAAAATTTGGTCTATTTGTCTTAAATGAAGGAATAAAATTTAGTGAATATTTTAACACTAAATTCGGTTATATGCCTAATATTCATCTAAATTTAGATGTTGAATGTGCCTTTTCACATGAGTTTTTTAAGCATTTTAAAGACCTTGTAAAAAAGAGCAAATTTAATACTCAAATTTTAGTCTTTGAACTAGAAAATTTAGATGAAAAATCGTGCGAAATTTTTATAAAAAATCGTGCGATGTATGATGATTTTGGCGTTAAATTTATGATGAATAAGACAGAAATTTCGGATTTAAATTTTATCAAAAAGCTAAATTTAGATGGGCTAAAAACAGATGTAAATTTGACGCTAAATGCCACAAACGACGAAAATTCGGTCGAATACCTTAGTCAAATCGCACTATTTTGCGATCAAGAAAATATGCGTGTAATCGCTCAAGGAGTGGAGTTTAACGCTAGTTTAAGACTGCTAAAAACGCTAGGATTTGCGTTTATTCAAGGCAATATCTATTCGCCTGTGATGTTGATTGATGAGATCGAAGAGTTTTGTGCGCGTGCGATTAAAAATATAAATTTGCTTGATGAAATCGAGTTTCAAAGCTATGAAATGGCTATTTTGCACAATAAAAATTTGTTGAATTTTATAAATTTGGCAAAAAAAGATGAGCTTTTTAAATTTGATAAAACAGCTTATGATGATGAGTTTTTGCGTATTCAAAAACGCTTAGAAAACCTTAAAATTGGTGCTAAAATGCAACTTCACACAGAAATTTATAAGCAAATTTTCGATATTCTAACGCGCGGTTTTAAGGATAAAACAGAGCAAATCGCGACTTTAAAGCGACTTAGCAAGGAGCTAATTGAAAATGTATAAAAGGGCAAATTTATGAGTATTGTAAGTGCGGATTTTGAGCACGAAATTCCTGATGGCTCAAAGCTATATTTTGGCAAGAGTGCCGATGTTAAGCGCGATATTGAGAGTGTGGCGAGCGCGATTTTAAAACAATATAAATTTAATGAGATTGTTACGCCGTTTTTTTCGTATCATCAAAATTTGGGCGTAAAGAGTTCTAATTTATTAAAATTTTCCGATCCGATAAACAAAGAGATCGCTCTTCGTGCCGATAGCACGATCGATGTTGTGCGTATTGTTCGTCGTAGATTGCGTGGTGAAAATTTAAAGCGACTTTTTTATATACAGCCTGTTTTTAAATATCCAAGTCAAGAAATTTACCAAATCGGCGCAGAGCTAATCGGCGAAAACGATCTAACGCTTTGCATAAAGATTGTCGGCGAAATTTTGGCGAAATTTGGGCTTAAACTGACCTTACAAATTAGCAATTTAGAGATCGTAAAAGCTGTGAGTAGGCTTTTAAATTTAGATATAGAAATTTTTGAAAATAGCAAGATAGATGAAATTTATGCTTGCAATTTAGAGTGGCTTAATGCGCTTTGTGCACTAAGTAATCCGCGCGATATCGACTCTGTTTTAAAGATAATTCCCGATGAAATCAAAGCTCCACTTATAAATTTGCGTGATTTAAGCGCGAAATTTGGCGATTTTAACGTCTGTTTGTCGCCGTTATACTATTCAAAAATGCGCTATTACGACAAACTATTTTTTAGATTTTTAGGCGAAAATGAAATTTTAGGTGGTGGCGGAGACTATGAGATAGACGGGCAGGGTTGCTCTGGATTTGCGATTTTTACCGATTGCGTGATACAAAACATTAAATAAAGGAAGTGTGATGAGTAAGGCAGATTTGATTTTAGGCGCTCAATGGGGCGATGAAGGCAAGGGAAAATTAGTCGATATGTTGGCTGGGGATTATGATTTTGTTTGTAGAAGTGCTGGCGGACACAATGCAGGTCATACAATCGTAGTAGATGGCAAAAAATACGCTTTGCATCTTGTTCCTAGCGGAATTTTGCGCGAAGGAATAAAAAATATCATAGGCAACGGCGTAGTTGTAAATCCGGGTGTATTAATCGAAGAGCTTAAACAATTTTCAAATTTAAAAGGTAGATTTTTCATCAGCGACAAAGCGCATCTAAATTTAGAGTATCACTCGCTAATTGACCGTGCAAAAGAGGCGATGAAAGGCGATAAAGCTATTGGCACAACAGGCAAAGGCATCGGTCCTGCTTATGCGGATAAAATTTCGCGCGTAGGGCACCGCGTGGGCGAGTTGATGGAGCCTGAAATTTTGTGTGAAAATTTGATGGAGTATTTTACTTCTAATCGATATATTTTTGACTCTTTAAGCGTTGAAATTCCAGATCGTCATGCACTTTTAAAAGAGCTTAAATTCTATAAAGCAGAGCTTGGCGATTATATTAAAAACACCACTTTAATGCTTTGGGAAGCGCTTGAAAATGATAAAAAAGTTTTGATCGAGGGCGCACAAGGCACGCTTTTAGATATCGATCATGGCACATATCCGTTTGTTACAAGTTCTAGCACGATTAGCGCTGGTTGTTTGGCTGGGCTTGGGCTAAATCCAAAGCAACTAGGAGAGGTTATTGGCATAATCAAAGCCTACACGACGCGCGTTGGAAACGGCGCATTCCCTAGCGAAGAATTTGGCGTTTTGGGCGATAGATTGTGTGAAGTCGGGAAGGAATTTGGCACGACAACTGGGCGCAGAAGACGTTGTGGCTGGTTTGATGCGATCGGCGTTAAATACTCGGCTAAATTAAATGGAATTGACAGCTTTGCGTTGATGAAATTAGATGTTTTAGACGGGTTCGAAAAGGTTAAAATTTGCGTTGCCTACGAATATAAAGGCAAAAAAATCGACTATTTTCCTACAGACCTACAAAGCGCAAAACCAATCTATGAAGAGATGGATGGCTGGGATAGCGTCATAGGCATAAATAAATTTGAAAATTTACCGCAAAACGCACAAAAATATATCGAAAAAATAGAGCAAATCACGGGCATTCGCGTAGGATTTATCTCTACTAGTCCAGATAGAAACGACACAATTATAAGATAAAAGGCTAATTATGAGAAAAAAATTAAGACTTCCGCACGTCCCGTATGTCGCACGTAAAATCGCGATTGATTTGCTAGGTTCAAACTATATCACGTTTAATGGCGGGATAGATGGTGTGGCGCGCGTGGCTGAGGAAATTTTGCGCACAAATTTGGAAAAAGAGCGTAAATTTGATGAAAAAGCGAACGAAATGTTGAGCGAGAGTTTGGGCGATATGGATGCGATGCAGGTTGATAAACGCAATATGTTTTGGCTTGTAAAACGCCGTTTATGCGAAGAAAACAGCTTTATTTTGGATTTTGAAGAGCGTTTTAACACTCTTGCTTATGAAATTTTAGAAGACGCATGGAAACAAAATTTAATAGATTATAAAATTTCTGAAAATCGCGTGCGAAATATGATATATCTTTCTATTATTGACTATCTAAAACAATATGAGCTAATAGAAGATGCTGTGCTAAGCAAAATCGAGACTTTGCAGAAAAAACCAGTCGCTGGTAGCGAAGAATACGATTTGATTTTTGAGAAATTTTACGAAGATGAGCTAAAAAGACGAGGAATGTTTTGATGGAGGCGTATATTTATCTTGAAAATGGCACATGTTTGCGCGCAAAGGCCTTTGGCAAGGGCGGTAGTGCGTTTGGCGAGATGGTTTTTAATACGTCGATGAGCGGATATGAAGAGATCATTACAGATCCAAGCTATGCGGGACAGTTTATACTATTTACCGCGCCTGAAATCGGCATTGTTGGCATAAATGATGATGATATGGAGAGCTCAAAAATCCACGCAAGTGGCGTTTTGATGCGTAAATTTAATAATTTTCCATCAAATTTTCGTTCACAAAAGAGCTTAGAAGAGTTTTTTTTAGAGCAGGGTAAATTTGGAATTTATGACGTTGATACGCGCTTTTTAACTAAAATTTTACGCAAAACAGGTGCGATGAGAGCCTTTATTTCTACAGAAATTTCTGATCCAAAAGAGCTAAAAAACGCGCTGGAGAGCTCATCTAAAATCGATGAGGTAAATTACGTCGCGATTGTGAGCGCAAAAACTCCATATCATCATGAAAATGGCGCGTGGAATTTTGCGCAAATGAGCTACAACAAGCCAAAATCAAATGGCAAAAAGATCGCCGTTATCGACTATGGTGTTAAGCGAAATATATTAAATCAGCTTTGTGAATTGGGGCTTGAGATTGAGGTTTTTCCTCATAGTGTACGCGGGGAAATTTTGATTGACAAATTTAAAAATGGGCAGATTAACGGCGTATTTTTAAGTAATGGTCCAGGTGAGCCGCGCATGTTAAAAGACGAAATCGCGCAAATTAAAAAGCTTTTTGAAGCAAAAGTGCCGATGTTTGGGATCTGTCTTGGGCACCAGCTTTTATCAAATGCGGCTGGTTATGAGACATATAAGCTAAAATTTGGACAACACGGCGCAAATCATCCTGTGCAAAATTTGCACTCAAAATCAATCGAAATTACAGCGCAAAATCACAACTACAACGTGCCAGAAAGCATCGCTGAGGTTTGCGAAATCACACATCGAAATCTTTTTGATGGCACGATTGAGGGCGTTTGCTATAAAAATTATCCAGTTTTTTCGGTCCAACACCACCCAGAAGCAAGCGCTGGTCCAAATGAGAGTAAATATATTTTTAAAGAATTTCTTGAAATTTTGTGAAATTTGAGTAGAAATTTGAAAATTTGGCGAAATTTGCAGGCAAAATTGGCGTTTAAAATTGATATTTTTAAACGCTCATCTAAATTTTGGTTTAAAAACGCTGAAATTTATGATAGAAATTTAGGCAAATTTTCGCTTGAATTTTATAACAGATTTTGGTGCAATTTTGCGTTTAAATATAAAAACGCAAAATTTAATGTTCGTGATGAGATTTCGTTAAAATTTAGTAAAAATATACGAAATTTGGTGGTTTAGAGTGAATGAAATTAGCCTAACTAAATTTATAAAAATTTTACATCTAGCCTTTGCCGGAGTGATTTTGCATAATAGCTTAAAATTTCGCACACCAAAAATTAAGCCTTTAAATATCGTGCTAAATTTTAAAATTTGGCGCAAAAAAGATAAATTAAATGCGAATTTGCTTGTCTATTTTTATCAAATTTCGCGTTTAAAATTCACACTCAAATTTTGCTCAAATCCCGCGCTTAAATTTCAGATTTTGGGCTGTTTTTTGCTAAATAGATTAAATTTTATAACTAAATTTTCTCAAAATTTAATAGCCCTAAAAGCATTAAATAACCCACCCCAAATCGCACCGCGAACTCTAAATTTCGCACTAAAATATCTTAAAATCAACGCTTTAATGGGTAAAAATTATGCTTGAAACTGCGCTGATTATCGCTCCTATGGCTTTTATGCTCTCTTTTGGCCACTGCCTTGGAATGTGTGGCGGCTTTGTTGTTGCATATAGTGCAAAGCTTTCTAAAAAATCCAAATTTCAAACGCTGCTTTATTCGCTCTCTTATCAAATTTCACGCGTTTTTGCATACGTTGTTTTGGGCGCATTGGCTGGATATTTTGGCTCATTTTTCTCAATAAACCGCGAAATTCAGGGATTTTTTCACTTCTTTTTGGGCATTTTTTTTGTAATTTTGGGTGTAGCCTTGCATATGCGTGGCAAAATTTTGGCTCTTATTGAAAGCGATAAAATTTGGAAATTTTTATTTGAAAAACCGATGAAATTTGCAATTTTGCACGATAATTACGCTAGCTTTTTGCTGCTTGGTTTTTTAAATGGGCTGATGCCTTGCGGTGTTGTTTATACATTTTTGGGCTACGCGATTAGCTCTGAGAGTGCTTTAAATGGTGCATTTGTTATGTTTATTTTTGGGATTTCAACCCTGCCGGCGCTTGTTAGTTTTTCTTTTGTGACAAATTTATTAAATGCTAAGTTTAAAAATATTATGCTACTGCTTTCTATAATATGTATAATAATTTTTGGCGTTTATAACGCTTACTTAGGATTTATCGCAACACATGAATGAAAACGAACTCAGATTAAAACAATACCAAACAGCAATTGATGCAAATACTGTCGTTTTACGCGCCGATATTCATGGCGTAGTTACGTTTGTAAATGACGAATTTTGCAAAATAACACACTACTTACCAGATGAAATTTTAGGACAAAAATATACATGCATAAAACACCCATCTACGCCAAATTCCGTATATGACAAAATCGCCAAATTTATGTTAAAAAGATGCACTTATAAAGCGATCATGAAACATCTTGCAAAAAATGGTGAGACATTTTATCTAAATGAGATCATTATGCCGATTTTAAATGAAGCCGGGCAAATTGATGAAATAGTTGCTATCGGACACGATGTGACGGAGTCTTTTGTGCTAAATGAAAAGCTGATTAAGGCACAAAATGAGCTAAAAGAGCTAAATTTATCTCTTGAAAATAAAATAGAGGCGCAAACGCGCAAATTAGTAAATTTAAATCGCGATTTAGAGGCTAGGGTGCGTGAGGAGACGAAAAAAAATGAGGAAAAAACGCATATTATGTTTCAGCAATCGCGTCTTGCAAGTATTGGTGAGATGATTGGAAATATAGCGCACCAGTGGCGACAACCGCTTAGTGAGCTTGGTATTGATCTATATAAAATGAAACAAAATGTAGCAAATGAGATAAAATTTGTCGAGGCTTATGAGCATGCAAAACTTGTTATTAAAAGCATGTCAAATACGATTGATGATTTTCGTACATTTTTTAATCCGAACAAAGAAAAAGAGATCTTTTTGATCAGTGAATCTGTTCGTGATGCGACGATGATGTTAAATGGAAGCTTAAAAAAAGACGAAGTAAAGATTAATATTGATATAAAAAAAGATGCGAAAATTCGCGGTTTTAAGAGTGAGTTGACGCAAGTTTTTACAAATTTTATTGCAAATGCGCTTGATGCATTAAACTCTTCGCAAATTAGGCATAAATTTATACAAATTACAATTTTAAGCGCAAAAAACGAAGTGATTGTTGTCGTCTATAATAATGGCGCAAAAATTCCAACCGATATAATATACAAAATTTTTGAGCCGTATTTTACAACTAAATACAAAAGCCATGGCACTGGACTTGGATTGTATATGAGTAAACTAATCGTCGAAAGAATGAATGGCAAAATTAATGTAAAAAATAGAAATACAGGAGTTGAATTTGATGTTAGGATTCCGATTTTTGAGGATGGAAAATGAGTGAAATTTTACAAAAACTGACGATTTTAATAGTTGAGGACGAAAACGAAATTCGCAAATTAATGGAAGAGGTGATGAAAAGCGTCTTTTTTGAGGTTTATAGCGCGAAAAATGGCGATGAAGGTATAAAAAAATTTAAAAAATTTGCACCTGATTTGATTGTTACGGATATTGCGATGCCGATTATGGATGGGCTTGATATGGCAAAAATGATCAATGAAATTTCGCCTACGACGCCGATTATCGCTTTGAGTGCATTTAGCGATAAAGAGAAATTGCTAAAGGCGATTGAAGTAGGTGTTGACAAATATATTCTTAAACCAGTTGATATGGACGAGTTACTTTTGGCGATTGAAAATATCGCTAGAAGTAAATTTAAAAACATGAATATTATCAAAATCACAGACGAGCTACAATATAATCCCGCAAGCAAACAGCTACTTTGCAACAATCAAGAAATTTTGCTTACAAAGAAGGAATTTTCTTTTATAGCTTTACTCATAAATAAAATGGGAAATTTGGTTTTATTAGATGAAATTAAAAAAAATGTTTGGTCTGATGAAAGCGTCAATGATACCGCAATTAGGACATTTGTAAAGCGTGTTAGAGATAAAATCGGGCAAGATGTTATTAAAAATATACCGGGTCTTGGATATAAAATAGAAGTTAAATGATGTTAAATTTTGTATTAATACACATTTAATCTCATTAAGGAAAAATATATTAAAAGATAGATAAAATAGTTCAAATTTTTTTAAGCAGGAGGTTTTTTAATGCAACCAAGCAAAGCATTAAACTATGACTTTACGGTCGCTAAATATTTCCTATTCACGACTATATTGTTTGGTATTATAGGTATGACAATCGGTGTTGTTTTAGCATTCGAATTAGCATATCCTGATATCAATGGCGTAGCTGGTGAGTATTCAACATTTAGCCGTTTAAGACCGCTTCATACGAATGGTGTGGTTTATGGTTTCATGTTATCGGGTATCTTTTCTACCTGGTATTATGTAGGACAAAGAGTTTTGAAAGTTTCTATGGCTGAGTCTAAATTTCTTATGTTTATAGGCAAACTTCATTTTTGGTTATACTTTATCGTTATTCTTATTGCGGTAGTTTCACTTTTTGCAGGAATTAACACTTCAAAAGAGTATGCAGAGCTTGAATGGCCAATAGATATATTAGTCGTTGTTGTTTGGGTATTATGGGGTATTAGCATTTTTGGACTTATCGGAATAAGACGCGAAAAGACTCTATATATCTCACTATGGTATTACATCGCTACTTTTCTTGGTGTTGCTATGCTTTATTTGTTTAATAACATGGAAGTTCCTACATATTTTGTCGCTGGAACTGGTAGTGTTTTGCACTCTGTTTCTATGTATGCTGGAACAAATGACGCGCTTGTTCAATGGTGGTGGGGACACAATGCTGTTGCATTCGTATTTACTGTTGCTATTATTGCTCAAATTTACTACTTTTTGCCAAAAGAGAGTGGGCAATCTGTATTCTCATATAAACTTTCACTATTCTCATTTTGGGGATTGATGTTTGTTTATCTATGGGCTGGCGGACACCACGTTATATATACGACCGTTCCTGATTGGATGCAAACAATGGGCTCAATATTCTCTGTTGTTTTGATTTTGCCATCTTGGGGTTCTGGTATCAATATGATTCTTACCATGAAAGGTGAATGGAATCAATTAAGAGAAAATCCGCTTATTAAATTTATGGTTCTAGCTTCAACATTCTATCTATTCTCTACGCTTGAAGGTCCAATTCTTTCAATTAAATCAGTAAATGCTTTGGCGCACTTTACAGACTGGATTCCAGGACACGTACACGATGGTACGCTTGGTTGGGTTGGATTTATGACAATTGCAGCTATGTATCATATGACACCTAGGATTTTCAAAAGAAAACTTTATTCAAAATCTTTAATGGAAAAACAATTCTGGATTCAAACATTGGGTATAGTTTTATTCTTCTCATCAATGTGGATCGCTGGTATCACGCAAGGTATGATGTGGAGAGCAACTGATGAGTATGGTATGTTGGCTTATACGTTTATTGATACAGTTTCTGTATTAGAGCCGTATTATTGGATTAGAGCGATTGGCGGATTGTTATATTTGATTGGCGTGTTTATGTTTGCTTATAATATTATCAAATCTATTAAATCAGATGCGGTTTTGGATTCAGAGCCTCAAAATGCATCGCCGATGGCTGCATAAGGAGAGATGAATGTTTAGTTGGTTAGAAAAAAATCCGTTCTTTTTTGCTGTTGCCGTGTTTGTTGTAATTGCTTATGCTGGTATTGTTGAAATTCTACCAAATTTCGCAGATAGCGCTAGGCCAATAGAAGGCGCAAAGCCTTACACTGTATTACAACTTGCTGGTCGCCATGTCTATATTTCTGATGGCTGTAATGCCTGCCATACGCAAATGATTAGACCATTTAAAGCAGAAACTGCGCGTTATGGCGAATACTCAAAAAGTGGGGAGTATGCGTATGATAGACCACATCTTTGGGGATCAAGACGTAGTGGTCCTGATTTGATGAGAGTTGGAAATTTAAAAACAACAGATTGGCATGAAAAACATATGAGAGATCCACAATCTGTCTATGCAAAATCAATTATGCCAAAGTATCCGCATATGTTTGTAAAAACAGCCGATATAGATACAGCTTATGCTGAGGCGCTAACTGTTAAAAAAGTGTTTAATGTCCCTTATGATGCAGAAGGTATGCCAAAGCTTGGAACGCTAGATGAAGCTAAAAAGCAGGTATTAGAAGAGGCTAGACCTATTGTTGAGAAAATGGAAGACCCAGAGGTTAAAGCGGCATTTGAACGTGGCGAGATAAAACAGATCGTCGCTTTAATTGCTTATTTAAATAGCTTAAAATAAGGATAAAAAGATGGATATCGAGCAAATGAGAACGCTACAAGCGTATGGCTATGTATTTTTTATAATATTTTTAGCCATCGTGCTTTATAGCTACTACTATCATCTGCATAAATCGGAAAAAACAGGCAGACGAAACTATGAAAAGTATGGAAATTTGGCACTAAATGATAGTCTTGAAGATGGCGTTCTTGAGTCTCGTGCATCTGAAAATGAAAATGCAAACAAGGAAATTAAAAAATGAAATGGTTAAACTTACAAGATAACGTAAATTTACTCGCTATCATAGGCGGTGCGGCTATTTTACTTATCAGTGCTGTTGTTATCGGTATGTACATCAAGCAGATGAAGGTCAAGCAAAGCAAGGTTGAGACAAGTGGCGAGGAATGGGATGGTATAGGTGAGTATAAAAACGACCTACCTCTTGGCTGGGCGCTTAGTTTTATCGCCTTGATTATTTGGGCTGTTTGGTACTTTTTGGTTGGCTATCCACTAAATTCATATTCACAAATTGGCGAATACAATGAAGAGGTGAAAGCTTATGATGCAAAATATAGCAAATATTTTGAAAACCCAGATCAAGAGACATTGCAGGCTATGGGTGAGAGTGTATTTTTAGTTGAATGTATCGCTTGTCATGGTATTAATGCAAAAGGTATTAACGGTGTTGCTCGTGATTTAACTGCATGGGGAAATGAAGCTGGTATTGTAGATACGATTATGCACGGTTCAAAAGGACTTGATTACCCAATGGGTGAGATGTTAGAAAATGGCGGTGGAATGTTAAGTGGTGATGTGGCAAGTCAAGCAAAGGCAATCGCAGCCTATATTTCGCAAGATTTAAGTGGTATTAAAACTACAAAAAATCCTGATTTAGTAGCGCAGGGCAAAGAGCAGTTCGCGGCTACATGCGCTGCTTGCCATGGCGAAGATGGCAAAGGTATGGAGGGTTCATCTCCTGATTTGACAACTTATGGTACATCTAAATTTGTAATTGATGTTTTAAATCGCGGAAAACATGGCGTGATTGGTCAAATGCCTAAATTTAATGATGGACGTTTAACTGATATTCAAAAACGAGCCGTTGGCGAATATATTGCTAAACAAATTTCAAAACAATAAGGAGCGCGAAATGGAAAATACAAATAGAAGCGTATTTGGAATACACGGCGTAACTGGCATGTTGATTGCCACCGTGCTTTTACTTTCGATTTTAGGCGTTTTGACGTATTTGGGAATTTTGGCTCAACAAGATGCAATGAGTAAGCCATATTCATTGAAAAACCCAGAGACGCTTATGCAAAATTCTAGCATTAAACAACAAAAAGAAGTTTTTGTTATAAAAGGGGAATAAAATGGCCGGATTATTAGAAAAGATTATTCTTATTGGTTTAGTGGTCTTAGCAGCACTTACTGCTTGGTCTGTTTTAACACCAAATCACTTTTTCGTAGCGTAAATTTTGAGAAATTTATGCGTGTAATTCTTCTTATCGGTGCTCTTTTGAGCACCTTTTTTCTCTCTCTTAATGCTGAGCAAATTGTTTTGGAAAATCAAGGAATTTTAAGTAACAAAGTTGTAAATAAAATTACAATAATGGGAGAAGAATTAAAAAGTAAAACAGGTGTTCATCTTGCATTAGTTGCGATTGAAGATTTAAATGGCAGCGATTTAAAAGCTAAAGTTTTAGACTATTATTCTCAATTAAAAGAGCCTTGTGCGCTGATACTTTTGACAAAAAAAGAGATGAAAGTCGATATTATGAACTCAGCAGATCTTGATAAAGACTTTGATAAATCACAAGTTTTAAGCCCTATGCCAAACACCGGCACAATTATCCCAATTTTGGTCTCTCGCAAAGGGCAAGATATCTATAATGCCGCGCTTTTGAATGGTTATTTTGATGTTGCTGAGCAGATAGGAAATAGCCGAAATGTAGAGCTAGAAAACGCTATAGGCAACTCTAATAAAATTGTTTTAAATTTGATACGTTATTTTATCTACGGCTCAATAATTCTTGTATTGGTTGTAACTTTTTATCGCAAACGAAAGGGAGAAAATGAAGAAAACGCCTGAGAAAAAGACTTTTTGGCCTTATGGGATTATGCTTTCGCTTGTTGCGATTTTTGTTGCTTGTGTTGCGACAGTAGTTGTTTCGCTTGATTATCCTGTTTATATGGACGATTTTTATCTATCAAAATATCAAAATGTTGATAAAAATTACAACGAAATTCAAATC
The DNA here is from genome assembly GCA_963541085.1 of uncultured Campylobacter sp. Lineage (GTDB taxonomy): Bacteria > Campylobacterota > Campylobacteria > Campylobacterales > Campylobacteraceae > Campylobacter_B. The sequence goes on along the minus strand of CAUTSW010000005.1, from coordinate 17,706 downwards.
TTGCAGGCCAAATTTGAAAAAAAATATAGCGTCAGTTTTGCTCAAAATCATGTAAAAGTAGATACTCCAACAGATATTAGCATCAAAATTGCACCACTTTTAGATCAGGTTTTGCCAAAATTTAGCTCAGATGTGCTTTTAACACGCAAATTTACTACTGAATTTGATAAAACTTTTACATTAAATTCTCAAGGCAATGAGATTATTATTCCGCAAGTTACATTTAAAGATCAAGGAATTTGGCAGATTAAAATCAGAATTAGCGATGATGCAAATAATACAGCGTTTTATAGTTTTGACACAAATGCAACTAAAATTTAGGTGAAATTTGACAAAAATTTACTTTATAGAAGGAGATTTGTCTCAAATTTCATGCTGTGTAAAATTTTATCAATACATGAAAGAGCTTAGCAATGTTAAATTTAAATGATAATTCGCTTCAAGTTTTTTCAACCCGTCGCGCTATTCGCGCCTCTCAACAAGAGCTAAGCGATGGATTTTTACCAAAAGCAATTACGATTTATGAGTTTTTTAATAACGCACTTTTTGTTCCAAATCGTTCGCGCGCTACTCAGATTGATCAAATTTTACTCATGCGCGAGGCTGTGCAAAATACGAAAAATGCGACCCAAAAACTGAATTTCACATCAAATTTCTATGAGTTTTTAAGAAACAAAGAGTATATTTTTTCATTTTTCAAAGAGCTTGCTATTAGCAAAAAAAGCATAAGCGATCTTAAAAATGGAGATTATTATTCAGCTTACGATGAGCATTTAGAAATTTTGGCACAACTTTTTGATGAGTATCAAAACGCACTATTTTCGCGCGGATTATATGATGATATTACGTTACCGCAAATTTATGAGATAAATACAGACATTATCGGTGGTTTTGATGAAATTGTGATTTTTTTAGATGGAATTTTAAGTGAATTTGAGCTTGAAATTTTGCAAAAAATCGCGCTAACTCAAGTGGTAAAAATAGTTTTTTATTCAAGTATTTTAAATCAAAAATTGCTTTTAATGCTTGGCGAAATTTCTAAAATAACGATTCCAGTATGCGAAATTGATACCAAATTTGAGCTAAATTTGAGCACAAATTTACTTACCCAGCTAAAAAGTGATTATCGCGAAAATGCGATTTTCGTGCGCGAATTTGAGAGTGAGAGTTTAGAGTGCGCCTATATTTTTGAGAAAATTTCGACGTTTTTGCGTGATGGAATAGTTCCTGAAAAAATCGGCGTAATCTTGCCAAATGAGAGTTTGAGCGAGCTTTTGCGCGTATATGATGAGAATAATTTGCTAAATTTCGCGATGGGAAAATCTGTTAGAAAAACACTCTTTTATGAGGTTTTTTCACGCCTTTTATCCTGCGCGCACGAGCAAAAAAAGCTAAATTTAACGGATAAATTTACAAATTTTATAGAAGACAGCACGTTTTTAACTCCTGATGAGCTTTTTTTAAATTTATCTAAAATCACAGCACAAATATACGAATATCTTTGTAAAAATTTAGAATTTACCTGTGATTATGCTAAATTTAGCGCGTTTATAGATGAAATTTTATCCATTACAAACGAGAAGCAAATCCGCGAAATTGTCGCGCCGATTTTGGAGGTTTTAGAAATTTTATGTAAAAAATATGGGCTAAATTTGGGCGAAGTGGCGCAGATTTTTTTAGTAGAGCTTGGCAATAAAAGCATTGATGATGTGCGTGGCGGAAAAGTGAGCGTCATGGGTGTTTTGGAGAGTCGAAATATGAAATTTGATGCGCTGATAATCCCTGATTTTAATGATGATTTAATCCCGCGCGCAGAGATTAGTGAGATGTTTTTAAACTCAAAAGTGCGCCAAAATGCGGGACTTATCTCATATACTCAGCGTGAAAATTTGCAACGATTTTACTATCAAAACGTCATAAAAAAAACAAAATTTTGCGCGATTTGTTATGTAAAAAACGAACAAAAAACACCTTCGCGCTTTTTAAAATCGCTAAATTTTATCCACGATGCAGAGTATTTAGATGATGAATATTTGGCTATTTTTGGTGCAAATTTTGCCATCAAAGAGCTAAATTTTATGACGCCAAATTTAGCGCACAATTTTTTTGAAAAACCTCTTTCATTTTCACGTCTAAATACCTTTTTGACATGCGAAAAACGCTATTTTTATCAATATATTTTGGCGTTAAAAGAGCCAAAATCGCTTATGCAAAGCGGCACATCTTTAGGAAATTCGCTTCATGATTCTTTGAGGGATTATTATGGGCAAAATGAGCGTTTTGAAATGGCAAAATTTGAGCCGTTTTTTACGAAAACAGCGCAAGAATACGGGCTTGATGAGCTTGAAATTAGGCTAAATTTGTTGAAAATTGGCGGAGATTTTAGCCACAATTTACGTCAGCTAGAGGCGCGCTTCCCATACTCATTTTGCGAAATACCGCGCGAAAATGTCAAATTTGATGGCGTGATTTTAACTGGACGAATCGATAGAATACTATTTAGCGGTGCAAATTTTATTAAAAACGACGCAAATTTGGATCAAATTTTACGTGAAAAATCCGCTAAATTTTGCGTTGTTGATTATAAAAGTGGCACTATTGATCCAAAATCTTTGCAATTAGCCTTTTATGAGGCGTTGCTTGGCGTAGATTGCGAGGGCTATTTTTTGGGATTAAATGAGACAAAATTAATTTCTAGCGAGAAAAATTTAGACGATTTGCGCGAAATTTTGCAAAAAATAGGCGAAATTTCATTGCACGAACACGATTTTATCCCGACGCAAACCGTACAAAATTGCACATATTGTCCCTATAAAATAATATGCAAAGGCGAAATTTCATGAGTTTTGACGATATTAACGACGCTAATTTTGATAAAGTCCGCTATCAAGCCTTAAAAGCGAGTGCTGGAAGCGGTAAAACTTTTAATTTAGCGGCACGTTTTTTAGCTCTAGTTTTAATGGGCGCGCGCACATCACAAATTGTCGCGATAACTTTTACCAACAAATCCGCCGCCGATATGAAAGAAAAAATTATAAATTCCTTTTTAGATCTATCAAATTTGCCTGAACTTCTTGCGTTGATTAGTGAAATTTCTGGGCTTAGTGAGAGTGAAATTTTAGCTAGACGCGACGAGATGAGAGATGATTTTTTAAAAAGCAATCTTAAAATTTCTACTTTTGATGCGTTTTTTGGTGTGATTTTGCGCTCATTTGCGCTAAATGCGGGGCTAGATGCTGATTATGAGATTGATGTTAACGAGGAAATTCAGCGTTTTTTAGATAAAAAATTTGTTTTGCAGTTAAAAAAGCTAGGATTTATCGACTTTGCGGCGCATTTTTTGTATGCGATTGATAAAAAAAAGAGTGATTTAATTGCGCTTTGTGAACAAAATTTACCCGAATTTAACATCAGTGTAAAACCAAATTTCGAGCCTGTTCGTGCAAAAATTCGCGAGTTTAACGCCACGCTAAAATTGCTCAACGCCACGCCTAGCATTTTGAAAACTTTTGATGAAAATATCACGCCAAATGAAATGGTAAAAAAAGCTATTTTTGCAAAAAAATCGTTAGAAGATCATAGAAATTTGAGAAAATATGTGTTGCAAGAGCCAAAATTAGATGAAATTTTTGAGCAAATTCGCGAGAATTTAAGCGAATATTTCAGGGAATTTGATCGCTATGAGCTGGGGCAAATTTCTCAAATTTCTAAAATTTATCGTGAGAGTAAAAAGAGCGCAAATCGTACGCTAAATTTGCTTTCATTTGATGATGTGGCGCAGATTGCTGGTGAGATTTTGCGCGATGAAAACAGCCGTGATTTGCTATATTTTAGGCTAGATGATAAGATAACGCACCTTTTAATTGATGAGTTTCAAGACACCTCTGCGCGTCAGTATGAAATATTGCGCCCATTGATTGATGAGATTGTCGCTGGGCATGGCACTAATTTGGGGAGTTTTTTTTACGTTGGCGATGTTAAACAAAGTATTTATAGATTTCGCGGGAGTATAAAAGAGCTTTTTGATTTTACTGCGCAAAATAGGGCTCAAATAGCAATTAAAACGCTTGATACAAATTATAGAAGCGATGAAAATTTGGTAAATTTTATCAACGATAAGTTCGCAAATAAATTTAATAATGGCGAATTCGCGTTGCAAAAATGCGGAAATCCATCGCAAAATGGTTTAAATTCAGGCTTTATCGAGGTTAAAAATATAGAGCTAAATGACGATGATGATGAACGTGCCGTGATGAGTGAAAGTGTATTTAAAAGCGTAGAAAAATTGCTAAAACTTGGCATAAATCAGAATAAAATCGCTATTTTATGCCGAAAAAATGCCGATATTGATGCCATAAAATCGCGTCTAAATTTGGCTGGTATTCAAACAAGTGGCGAGGGCGCTACGCGACTTTTTGGGATAAATTTAGTTCGTGCGGTACTGGAATTTTTGAAATTTCTTATCACAAATGAGCGACTTTATGGCGAAAATGCTCGCGCGCTTTTGGGGCTTAAATTTCTACCAAAAATGGAGCTTAAATTAGACCAAACACCGCTAAGTTGCGTGAAATTTGCTTGTAAAATGCTAGGAATTTCGCTTGGAGATAAGAATATTTTAAAGTTATGCGAGATCGCGTCAGGGTACTCAAATTTAGTCGATTTTGTTTTTTGTGATGATAAAACTCCAGCTAGTTTAAATGAGAATGAATCTATAAAAGTAATGACAATCCACAAATCAAAAGGGCTTGAGTTTGATCATGTGATTGTTTGCGATAAAATGGGTGGTGATAGCAATAAAGGTGAGCATTTTTTAACAGAATACGACTTAAAAAGTGGTCAATTTTTGGTAATGATTCGCAAACAAGGACGAGAAAATATCGATGAAAAATATCGCGCTTTAAAAGAAAAAAAGAGTGATTTGGATTCACAAGAGGCCTTAAATCTAATTTACGTTGCGCTTACTCGTGCAAAAAAGTCGCTTTTTGTGCTCATAAATCCAAAAAACAGCTATTTTACGCAACATTTCAAGTTGCAAGACGAGACTATCGGTGAGATTAAAAATGAGGAAAATTCTTCTTTAAATTTACAAAATTTGCGTGCAAAAAAAGAGATAATTATCGCAAAAACAGGGCAACAAGAGCTAGTTTTACGAGATGATAAAGATGAAAATTTAGGCGAAAATACTCATGCAATTAATTTTGGTTTAGCACTTCATTTTGCCTTGGAAATGATGGCAAAATTTGATGAAAATTCACTAAATATGGCAATGCAAAAGTGCCAAAACGAATTTGGTCAAATGCTTTGTGAGTCCGATTTTATTGATATCAAAAGCAGAATTAATATGCTAATTTATAATGAGAAATTTAAACAGATTATAGATGGCGCGCGTATTATAAAAGAGCAGAGTTTTAAGCGCGAAAATGAGCTTAGGCGTATTGATTTGCTATGTATAAAAGATGATGAAGCGATAGTGATTGATTATAAAAGTTCATATAAATTTTGTGAACAGCATAAAATACAGGTTGAATTTTATAAAAATTCACTAGAAAAAATGGCTAAATTTAAAAACGTTCGTGCGCTAATCATATATATATTAAGCGATAAAATTTCGTTTGTTGAAATTTAATATTTTCTGAAAATAAGAAAAATTTAAGCTGTTTTTTTATAAAATCGCGCCTTTCAATTACGTATTAAAGGTAAGAAAATGACACAAATCACAAAACCAAACGAAGTCAAAAGAGACTGGGTTGTAATCGATGCAGAGGGCAAAATTTTCGGTCGTATGCTAACCGAAATCGCTGTTTTACTTAGAGGAAAACACAAACCTAGCTATACGCCAAATGTCGATTGTGGCGATTATGTTGTCATTATAAATGCTTCAAAAGCAATTTATACTGGCGCAAATAAAGGTAGCGATAAACTATATCATAGATATTCAGGCTATTTTGGAAGCTTAAAAAGCACAAAATTTGAAGAGATGTTGGAGAAAAATCCAGTTAAATTGTATCATTTAGCCGTCAGAGGTATGTTGCCAAAGACAAAATTAGGCAAAGAGATGATAAAAAAATTAAAAGTTTATGCAGGTAGCGAACATCCGCACACAGCACAAATCAAAAAAGAAGGAAAATAATCATGGCTACGATTTACGCAACAGGCAAAAGAAAAACAGCAATCGCGAAAGTATGGGTAAAAGCTGGTAGCGGTAAAATTATAATCAATAATATGGATTTAAACTCATGGCTTGGCGGACATGAGGCAATTAAGTTAAAAGTCATCCAACCTCTTTTAGCAACAAAACAAGAGAAGTTGATGGATATTACAGCTGTTACTTTAGGTGGCGGATATTCAGCACAAGCCGAGGCTTTACGCCATGGAATTTCACGCGCTTTAGCGAAAATGGACGCTGATTTTAGAACATTATTAAAACCAAAAGGTCTATTAACTCGCGATAGTAGAGTTGTCGAAAGAAAGAAATTTGGTCGCAGAAAAGCGCGCCGAAGCCCACAATTCTCAAAGAGATAATAAAACTCTTAAAATTTGTTGCGTCATTTTTTGTATGGCGTGACAAATTTAAACAATCGTTAAATTTCATTTACTTTATTTATAATAAAATCACGCATTATTTTTTGAAAGGAAAAAATATGAAGAAATTTTTACTTGCACTTAGTTTGTGCGCATCAACTGCGCTTGTTGCTGGTGAGGCAGATTACAATTGGGAATTTACGCCTACAATTGGCGGTGTTACACCAGAGGGCGATACGGGACTTAAAAACTCTTTTGTTTATGGTTTAAGAGCTGCGAAAAACATTGAAAATTCTTGGATTAATCAAGTTGAGCTTGGTTACGATAGAGTTAGTAATTTCAAAATCAAAGATAGCAGTAGCAAAACAAAACAAAATTTGTACGCTTTAAACGTTGTAAAAAATATTATCGACAATGATAATTTCAAATTATATGGTTTAGTCGGTGCTGGTTACATGGATTTTGCAAAAAACTACAACGATCTTGACGGATTTTTCGGACAATATGGTTTAGGCGCAAAATACTATTGGACTGACAACTTTGCAACAAAATTAGAAGTTCGCGACGCTTATAACTTCAAAGAAAAAGAGCACTTCTTGTATTATACTCTTGGTTTAGCTGTTGATTTTGGCAAACGCAATATCGCTCCAGAGCCAGTAGCACAACAAATCGGCGATGAAGACGGTGATGGCGTCTTAGATAATGTAGATAGATGCCCAGGCACACCACGCGGTGTTGTTGTTGATGAGTATGGTTGCGAAAAAGTAATTAGATTGGATTTGGGTGTAAATTTCGCGTTTGATAGTGCCGAAATTAACTCAGCTTACTCAGATAAAATTCAATCAGTCGCTAATTTTATGTCAGAGCACCCAGATTACTCTGTAAGACTGGAGGGCAATACCGATAGTCGTGGTAGTGATGAATATAATCAAAAACTATCAGAGCGCAGAGCAGCTGCAGTAGCGAAAGCTTTGATGCATTTTGGTGTTAGTGCTGATAAAATCACAACCGTTGGTCTAGGCGAGAAAAACCCAATCGCTAGCAACGATACAGATGCAGGACGCGCGCAAAACAGACGCGTTGATGCAAAATTTAGAAAATAATTTTGTAAGAGTTCGGGAGACCGAACTCACTTTTTAAAACTTGAAAAATCTTACTTTATTATTTGATTTAGACGGGACACTTATTGATTCTACAACCTCCATTTTGGCTGGGTTTCGCGAAGCTTTTTTAAAATTTGATGTTGAGTATCCAGGCGATAAGGTGGTTAAAGATTTAATCGGTTATCCGCTTGATTATATGTTTGAAAAAATGGGCATTAGTATTAATGAAGTGCCAAATTTTATTGATGCTTACAAAGCAAAATATAAAGAAATTTACCTAAACCAAACAAGTCTAAAATTTGATGCAAAAGAGGCTTTAAAAATAGCTAGCGAATTTGCAAATTTAGGTGTTGTTACAACAAAAACTTCTAAATATTCGCAAATTTTATTAGAACATTTAGGTATTGCAAATTTTTTTGATGTAATTATCGGGCGTGATGATGTAAAAGAGCCAAAACCTGCCGCAGAGCCGATAAATTTGGCGTTAAAAAGACTTGGCGTGAATTTAAAAAGCGTTGGTAATCGCAGAATTTTGGATAAATTTGCGGGTGATGTTGTATCAAAATCGTCATTTGATAATAATTTAAATTTGTCTGAAAAACAATCGTCAACGTCAAATCTTAATATGGCAAATGAGCGAATATTTATGATAGGCGATACAAAATTAGATGCACTCGCCGCAAAAAATGCGAATATTAAAAGTCTTGGTGTGCGCTATGGATATGGTGATGAGGCCCAGCTTTTGGAGCATTTTGATGCTGTGTTTGATAATGTAAGTCAAGCTGTAACCTACGCCAAAAAATTTTTATGAACTATAATTAGAAATTTTGCAAAAATGCGGAGTTTTTCTTTTGATTAATGCTGTGCTTATTGTGTTGGTTCGTCTCTTTTAAGACGTTTAAAGAGCGCAAGAAAACTGGCAAATTAGTGATTAGATAAATATGTGTGGTATAAAATTTCATTTAAAGATGTGCTAAAAGTAGAGCCAAATTTTAATCTGTTAAAGAAAAGAGAATTTCTTTATTTTATCTTGAAATTTAACTGCGCCAAAGACGCAAAAGCAATTATTTTTGCTCAAGCAAAGTTAAAATAGCTTTTGATTATTGTAATAACGAATATATTTCAAAAATTCTCAAGCAAATTTTAAAGCGATTTTGAAATATTTTTGTGAAGATTTAAAAAATAAAAAAGAGTGCTAAAATTAGCGCAATTTCAAGGCAGATGAGTATTAAAAATTAAGTAAACTTAGCGAAATTCTAATCAATGAGCTATTTTGAGTCAAACAAGGGTGCAAAATAGATTAAAACGCTTGGTTTGCTCTATTTGTAACGCTAAAAACCTTTTCGTTTTACTTGTTGTTTTGGTTTATTTTAAATGAAACAGCAAGGTTTTTCGCAGTATTTAAGCTAGAAATTTGATGATTAAAGCCTATTTCGGGCTTGTGGATATGGCGTAAAGGCGGGTAAAAGTTATATTAACAACTCAGCCTCAGTTTATATCAAACTTTGTTTATCAAATTTATGGGTAGAATGGGGATTTTTTCATCTTTATCTCAAAAAGCGATGTAGGTTAAACATAAAAATCAAATTTGCTTTATCTAGGTCTCATATAATTACATAGAAAAATGAGAGACTTTTAGCAAAAACTTTGAAAACTCTTACTTATTCAAATAGCCGCGCGGTAAGAATTTATTAGTTTAGAAAAACATGGATGAGCAAGAAATTTGCATCAAAACTAAAAAACTTCAATGCGCCTAAAATCTAGCCACTAATATTCATTTTTAGGGGCGATGAGCAGCTAAAAAACAAACAAGAGTTAGCTAAATTTGGTGAGTTTGAAAAGGGTTTAAGAATCAAAAATTATTGCGTGGTAAAGCTAAATTTCAAAGAGTAATTCAAGCTTTAAACAGCTCGCGCGTTAAACTAGCTGTGACAAAAACTATCTTTGCGCAAAAAACTTTTAAATGCTTTTTAAATGCGTTTGTTTAAAAAAATCGGATTAAATTTGCTTTGCTTTAATGTTTATAAAAATGGTGCATTTGAATAAATGTTTGCAAAACGGGCGTGTAGCTATTATTGATGCTTGTTTGTGATTTTAGATGTTTAATTTATAAGTGCTTAATTCAGGGTTATAAAACAAGCAAATTTCAATCAATTTCACAAAAATAGTTAAAAACCAGTTCTATTTTTGTTGATTTTTCTCTTAATCTTCTGTATAAAAGAGATATTTTTGCTTTTGTGGGTGCAAATTTAGTTTAATTGCGCAATATACTATATTAAATCAAAAATAAGATTTGTAAAATTTACCACTTAGTTTGGCTTGTTATCTGTAATTTTTATCTAAATTTAGATATTCGCAAGTAGAAAAACCCAAAAAAATATTTAAAATTTTAAAAATCTTTTTAACAGTTGTTTATGAGCTTATACTGCCATCATTTAAATTTGTTAATTTAAATTTATATATTTTTTGCTTGGAATTTGCCAAAATCATCACAGCAGCAATGGCATAATCGCCATCGTGCGTGATGCTAAGTGAGATCTCTTGAATGCCAAATTTAGCTACGATTTTCGGGGCAAGCGTGACGCGTGGTGCGCCTTTTTCGTCTTTGTAAATTTGTGCGTCTAAAAATGAAAAGTCCATGCCAACGCCAGTTCCCAAAGCCTTAGCTATCGCCTCTTTTGCTGCGTAAAATCCAGCTAGCGAGCGGTCGTTTTTGATTAAAGTTATTTCATTTTCGGTTAAAAATTTGCGCAAAAAAGCGTCGCCAAATTTTGCCCTGATACGTGAAATTCGCTCCACTTTTACTAAATCAATTCCGATCAAATTTAATCCTTTTTGTAAATTCCGCCAAATTTTAAGCTAAATTTTGTACCAAATTTGCGCGTATTTTAAAAACTCATACCAAATTTATTTCTCGCCAAAACTAGCAATAAGCTGTGCAAGTGCTTCGATTTGCTCATCATTTAATCCGTTTAGTTGTGTTAACATGGTGGCTTTTAATTTGCCGCCGACGCCGTTTTGATAATCTTTCATCACCGAAAAAAGCTCATCTTTTGAGATTTTATTCATTACGCGCATTGTCGGCAACATTGAATTTTTTTCGCCTTTTTTACCATGGCAAACAGCACATTTTTGTGCGAAAAATTGTTCTGGTGTCTTATCGCCTGGAAAAATTGCATTTGTATTTTGACTTTTTGCGAGCAAAATTTGCGCTGTTTGATTTTTTTCATCTGAAATTTTGTCGATTTTTTCTTGCATGTCTGAGTTTTGTTTATCTAAATTTTTAGCACCTGTTTCGTCTAAATTTAACGCGTCTGTAGTGTTTTGATTTAAATTTTGCGTTGTTGGGTTTGAATTGTTTTGTGAATCTAAATTTTGCGTTGAGACTATATTATTTACTTTTTTTTTTCGTCTGTGCTATCGCCGCAGCCAACCAATATTGCGCCCATTAAACAGGCTAGAATGAAACTATTAGCTCTCATAAATTCTCCTAAAATTAAGGAAGATAGTCCATTAGGACTATCTTAATCTCGCGCCTACGCGGTCGCGACCTTTGCAGCCATCTTTGTTTCCAAGATAACAAGTTGTTCTAAAAAGTTCAAAAGCGGTGTTGAGATTTACCTCTACGCCTTCGCCTTTTTCAAACATTCTTGCCTCTTTAATACATACAGGTAGATGTTTAAAGCGCACGCAACTATCATCATACACATATACAGCCGATGTATAATCGCCGTTTGCATAATAGTTATCTCCCACGCTCTCGCAATGCGCTGGATTTCGACAACTTCCGCGCGTATATGAATTTAGCCCAGTTGCTTTATTTGCCTGAGTTTTTGTAGAGTCATAATGCGTTGGCGTTGTGTCTCTAACAGGTTTTGCTGACATTGATTTTTCACCACAACCTGCTAAAACTAACGCCGCTACGCAAACAGATAAAATTCTAAATTTCATAAGAAGTCCTAATATCTACCGACGATGTAATATGTATCTTTGTTTGGAACTTTTTGAATTTTTAACTTATACTTTTCCGACCACTCTAAAACTATATCCATTACAGCTTTTTTGCCAGCTACACTTGGTGCTTCATTTTTGATTTTGAAATAATCATGTGTACTAGACATAGTGATATATGAGTCAAAACTAACTAATTTGTCATTTAGTTGTACGATACGATTTAGCTCGTCCGCCTCAAAATCGCAATTGTTTAAAATTCTACTTAATTGCTGTTTTACAGCATCTGTTACGCCTAGCTTTAAAGCTACTAAAATTCCCTCTTCGTTCATTTTTATCCTTTCTGGTTAGATTGTGAGATTAAAACTTCTTCTATTATCTTTTTTAGATCGCCATCTAAAATCGCATCTACTTGTGAATAAGCGATGTTTGAGCGATTGTCTTTTACTTGCTGAAATGGAAACAACACATAGGTGCGAATTTGATGTCCCCAGCCGATATCGCTCTTTTCTACTTTGTTATTTTCTTCGCTCTTTTTCATTAGCTCAAACTCATATAAGCGCGATTTTAACATCTTCATTGCGGTTGCTTTGTTTTTGTGCTGAGAGCGATCGTTTTGGCATTGTACGACTATATTTGTTGGAATATGTGTGATTCTTACCGCGCTTTCTGTCTTATTTACATGCTGACCGCCTGCGCCACTTGATCTATATAGATCTATGCGAATGTCCTTTTCATCAATATCTATGACAATATCATCATCTATTTCAGGACTGACCATCACGCTAGAAAAGCTTGTATGACGGCGTCCCGCGCTATCAAATGGACTTACGCGAATTAAGCGATGGATCCCATTTTCTGCCTTTAAGTATCCAAACGCATTTTCGCCCTTTACGATAAAACTCACATCTTTTAATCCAGCCTCATCGCCCTCTTGAAAATCAAGCGTTTCGACTTTGTAGCCCTCACGTTCGGCAAATCGCAGATACATTCTATATAGCATACTCGCCCAATCATCGCTTTCTGTGCCGCCTGCGCCTGGATGTATGCTAACGATTGCGTTTTTATCGTCGTTTTCGCCGCCAAGCATCATCGAAATTTCTAAATTTGTTATTTTTTCTTCTAAATTTGGTGCATCGGAGTAAATTTCATCTATTGTTTCGCTATCGTTTTCGCTAACGGCTAGTTCGTATATATCTTTTGCGTCTGCTAGGGCGTTTTTGGCGAGTGTAAATTTGGCTAAAATTTGAGAAATTTTAGTCTTTTCTTTATTTATTTCGCCAGCTTTTTTTACATCATTCCAGAAATTTACATCGTGTTCTAGTGCTGAAATTTCATCAAGCCTAGCGCGAATTTGCTCTGGTTTTATGATTGATGAGATATTGCTTATTTTTGTTTCTAGATTTTTTAATAACTTTGTGTATTCGTAATTATCCAAATTTAGCCCTTGAAAATTTTGGGCGCATTGTAACAAAAAATAGTTAAAAATCAAACTAGCACAAAAAGCCAATTTCAAAAAACTTAGCTATAATTCGCGAAATTTTTTGAAATTTTAGGAATAACAATGCAAATTTTACGCTCAATTGCGGCTTTGCAAGAGTTTGCAAAGACCTCTAATAAAACAATCGGTTTTGTGCCTACGATGGGCGCACTTCACGCAGGACATGCAAGTTTAATTAAAAAGTCAGTCGAACAAAACGAATGCACAATCGTCTCTACCTTTGTAAATCCTGTGCAGTTTTTGCCAGGAGAGGATTTTGAAAAATATCCTAAAAATGAAGTCGGCGATGTAAAAATTTGTGAAATGTGCGGGGCGGACGCTGTGTTTATCCCAGATGCAAAAGATATGTATTTAGGTGATGAACCGCTAATTTGCGCACCAAAAGAGCTAGCTTCAAAGCTAGAAGGCGCGCTTCGTCCAGGGCATTTTGATGGTGTTTTGCGCGTGATAAATAAATTTTTTAACATAATTCACCCAACCCGCGCATATTTTGGCAAAAAAGACGCACAGCAATTAGCCATAATCCAAAATATGGTCGCTTCATTTTTTATGGATATACAAATTGTGCCGTGTGAAATCGTGCGTGAGCCCGATGGATTGGCGCTTTCATCGCGCAATATCTACTTAGATGAAGAGGAGAAAATGAATGCACTAAAACTTTCTCGTGCCTTGCTAAAAGCTAGCAATTTAATACGAGGTGGCGTAAAAACGTGCGAGGATATAAAACGCCCGATGCTAGAGGTTTTGGAGCCTTTGAGTGTTGATTATGTTGCGTTTGTGGATCGTAAATTTCATGAAATAGAGAAAATTTTGCCAAACGATACGATTATTTTGATCGCGGCTTATGTTGGTAAAACGCGCTTGATCGATAATTTGTGGGTGTAAAAATGCAAAAATTATATCTTGTCTCTCTTGGCTGTAATAAAAATTTAGTTGATAGCGAAATAATGCTTGGGCGATTACAAAACTACGAGATCGTCGCCGAGCCCCAAAATGCTGATGTTATGATAGTAAATACGTGTGGATTTATCCAAAGCGCAAAAGAGGAGAGCATTCGCACGATTTTAGAAATTTCTAAATTTAAGCGCAAAAATGGCGTTTTAGTTGTGACTGGCTGTTTGATGCAACGCTACAAAGATGAACTCATGCGCGAACTTCCCGAGGTTGATATTTTCACTGGTGTTGGCGATTATGGCAAAATCGATGAGCTTATTTTGAAAAAACAGAGTGCATTTTCGCCAAAAACATATCTGCAAACTTCTGATGAGCGCATTATCACAGGATCAAATTTTCACGCTTATATCAAGCTTAGCGAAGGCTGTAATCAACAATGTAGCTTTTGCGCGATACCGACTTTTAAAGGGCGTTTGCAAAGCAGGGCGTTAGATGATATCGTCGCTGAGGTGCGAAATTTGGTTGCGCGCGGGTTTTATGATTTTAGTTTTATTTCACAAGATAGCTCTAGCTATGGGCGCGACATAGGAAAAAAAGATGGGCTAATTTCGCTTATTGAGGCTATCGAGAAAATCGGCGGCGTTAAATTTGCGAGAATTTTATATCTATACCCAACCACTACGTCAAACGCTTTAATAGAGCGGATAATCTCATCGAAAGTTTTTTTAAATTATTTTGATATGCCGATTCAACACATTAGCGACAAAATGCTAAAAATCATGCGCCGAGGGGCGGGCAAAGAGCGAATTTTAGAGCTTTTAAATTTGATGCGTGGGGCGGAAAATTCATTTTTGCGAAGCGGTTTTATCGTAGGACACCCAGGCGAGAGCGAGAGTGAATTTGATGAGCTTTGCGAGTTTTTAAAGGAGTTTAAATTTGATAGAGTTAGCGTGTTTGCCTACTCAAAAGAGGAGAATACGCCTAGTTTTGAAATGGAAAATTTACCGCGCAAAGTGGTCTCAAAACGCATAAATTTGGTGGAAAAAATCACAATGCAAAATTTGCAAGATACGCTAAAAGCGCAGATTGGGCGCGAGATTTTGTGCGAAATAAATGGGATTAGCAGCGAAGGCGAGATGTTTTTTGGTGCGAAAAATGTGCTTTGGGATAAAGACATTGATGGCGAAATTTTGATTAATGATAGTGACGTTTCGCGTGTCGAGATGGGGTGTATTTATGAGTGTAAAATCACCGATGTTAGTGGCGATAAGCTAATAGGGCAAATTGTGCGCGAGGCGTAAAAGATGTTTGAAATTTCTAGCGCAAATTGTGGGTAAAATTTGGCTCAAATTTTACAAAATAGCGAAATTTCGCTTGATGAGGTGGCTTTAAATGAGCTGAAAAAACAAAAAAAATCCATCTTGGCATTTTCTCACGGCGTCGATTCTACGGCGCTTTTTTATCTTTTGGTTGCGCAAAATATTGAGTTTGATCTAGCACTTGTTAATTATAATACGCGCAAAAATTCAACTATCGAAGCGCAAAGCGCGATAGAATTGGCGCAAAAATTTGGTAAAAAAATCTATACAAAATCGGTTAAATTTGGCGAAAAAAAGAGTGATTTTGAGCGCGATGCACGTGAGATTAGATATGAATTTTTCGCTCAAATTTGCGCGAAATTTGGCTATGAAAATGTGATTTTTGCACACCAATTAAACGATCTTTTTGAGTGGTTTTTAATGCGGTTTTCGCGCGGGGCTGGGCTTTGTAATCTAATCGGTATGAGCGCGGTGCAAAGGTGCGAAAGGGCTGTAAATTTTAAAGATGAAATTGTTTTCGATGATGAAAAATGTGGCGATATTGCAAGTTGCGACGTTGCAAGCTTTGCAAAATTTGATACAAACATTATCAAACAAAATTCAAATTCGGTCACTTTTACAGCGATTCGTCCGCTTTTAAATGTGAGTAAAAATGCTTTAAGAGAGTTTTTAAACGCCCGAAATTTGCGCTATTTTGAAGATGAAAGCAACACAGATACGCGCTTTGAACGCAACTTTTTTCGTCTAAATTTTAGTGATGAGTTTATTGGGAGATTTAGCGCGGGTGTGGCGCGAAGTTTTGGGATTTTGCAGCGCGAAAAGGAGCAAATTTTGGGCGAATTTGCCTTTGAAAATGGCGAATTTTTTGTGATTAAAAAGCTTGTTGGTTGGGAAAATTTGTGCGATAAAGCGGTTAAAAAATTGGGCGTGATTTTAAGCGCAAAAGAGCGCGAAAAACTCGGCACAGATTGCGTTTTATGCGGGAAAATTTGCCTCTCGCACTATCAAAACGCAAATGCGCATGAATTTATTTTTATCCATTTGCGCAAAGATGTGGTAATGCAAAAGAAATTTAAAGAGCTTTTTCGCAAACTTCGTGTGCCAAAATTTACGCGAACCTATCTTTTTGCACATAGAGAAATTTTGGAAAAATTGCAAATTTTAGAGATTTTAAAGTGAGTTTGATAGATCAAATTTGCTGTTTACATTTTGAAAACTAAGACTTTGTATCGTGAGATTCACGCAAAATTTACAAAAAACCAATTTATCAAAGTCCATATTAAGCTTGTGGTGTGACTTTAAATTGCTGCGATTACATATTTTTTAATAAAAAATTATCTAGAGTCAAAAGCACATTATTAAAGCTTTGGCGGGATATTTGGTTTGTAAATTTTTAGATAAAACACGTTTAAATTTAGTTCATACTAGATTGATTTGCAAAAGAAATTTGGCAAATTTTAAGCGCGAATTTATACATTCTTGCCTGTGCGCGATAAGCAAAAAGCTTGCAAGATTAAATAAAGAGCGCAAAACAATCCGCATAAATTTGGCTTTGGCTAGAAATTTAGCGTGATTTTTGGAGTTTAAATTTGCGCGATTATGAAATAAAACTTGATGATTTTAAATTTGTAAAGTGTGGTATTTTTGTGTAATTTACATTTTTTGGTTGTGCGCTGTTGTTAAAGTAACTTTTTGTTTGGTTGATTAAAAATTTAAAATAAAGTGCCTTTGCCACTAAATTTGCGCCGATTTTACTATCGTTTTTACGTAAAAATTTATCTTTAAACAAAACGCGCGACCACCTATAAATTCTTTTGTCATTAAGATAATTTTGTAGTAACAAGTTAAGGTATTGTTTGGCATATTCTTAAAGACAAAGCAAAAAAGCATAAATCGTGGTTTATAGTTACTGGTGTTATTAAATTTTATAATAATTTTTAGCTCCACTTGTGCGGGCTGTGTTTATAAAATAGAGCCGATTATTTCGTGCAAATTTTGTTTTTAGATCAAATTTACAAAGCCATTTAATAGACATTTTATAAAAAATGGAAATCAAGCTGAGTGGATTATTTTAAATTTGATAATTTAAACGGTGGTTAGAGGCAGAATCGAACTACTAAGTATTTCTTAAGATTTATTTTGGTTTTTAAATCCCTAAAATACGTTAGTTTAAATTTTATATAAGTTTATTAAAATTACTAATAATGCCTAAATAGATGGTACCCAATATGGCACCTATTTTGAGTACTAGATATTTGATTACAATGCCTTATAAAATTTTTAAACACGCAATAAGGAATTATCACTTTAAAAAAAGTTATCAAAAATGATAATATAGCCGGCATGAAAGCGCAATTATGAAAAATCACATTTTATGATAAGAGCGTTGAAGACGAGACACTGTCTTTGCCAGATA
>CAUTSW010000004.1:0-39435 GCA_963541085.1 uncultured Campylobacter sp. | reverse complement strand
AAAAATAGTAAATTTGATTGCAAATCGTCGCAAATTTTCTCAAATTTGGCTAAAAATCCGCCGTTTTTTGAATTTGTAGCAAAATTTAAATATGCGTAAGTCGCGATTTTTTCTATATTTTCACTTAAATTTTCTAACTCTTTTAATGCGCCTAAAAACTCATCGCCACTTAAATTTGATAATTTTCCCTTAAATTTCGCGCTAAAATTTTCGCACTCTATCGCCAAATTTTGCGCACTATTTTCACATTCACGCTCATCTTTAAAGAGCGCTTTTAAATCCCAATTCATCTTTTACCTTTGATTTTAAAAATTTGCGTATTTTATTTAATTTATTGAAATTTAACCTTATAACGCTAAAATTCGCGTTTTTAAAATTTTTATAAGGAAATTCAAAATGTATCTATTTACTAGTGAAGTTGTAAGCCCTGGACACCCCGATAAATGCGCCGATATTATCGCTGATAGCATTGTTGATAAAATTTTGGCGATAGACCCGAATGGGCGCGTAGCAAGCGAAGTTTTTGTCGCAGGAAAACACGTCGTAATTGGTGGCGAGGTTAATGCAAAAATTGACTTTACGCACGATGATTATCGCCATATCGTAAAAGACGCGCTGGCAAAAATCGGCTATTTTGATAATCCATACTTTACCCGCGCGCAGTGTCTTCATCCGCAAGATTTGCAAGTAGATGTATTCATAAATCAACAAAGCCCTGATATCAATCAAGGCGTAGATCAAAAAGATGGCGAAATAGGGGCTGGCGATCAAGGGATTATGTTTGGTTTTGCAAGTTGTGAATGCAAAAATTTTATGCCAGCGGCGATTAGCTATGCGCGTTTGCTTTGTGAGAGGGTTTATGAGTATGCAAAAGCCCATCCTAACGAGCTTGGCGTAGATATTAAAACACAAGTTACAATTGATTATGGCACAAAAGAAAATTTTGAAAATTGCACCCCACAAAAGATACACACAATCGTAGTTTCTGCGCCGTGCGTGGAGAGTATGAGTATTGAATCTGTACGCGAATTAGTGCAAGGTTTAATCGATTCTGCTGGGCTTCCAGCGCATCTTTATAACCGCGAAAATACGATAATTTATATCAATCCAACGGGTCGCTATGTAAACCACAGCTCGCTTCACGATAGTGGGCTTACAGGACGCAAACTAATCGTCGATAGCTTTGGCGGATACAGCCCGATCGGCGGGGGCGCACAATCTAGCAAAGACTACACAAAAGTGGATCGTTCAGGACTTTACGCGGCGCGATATATCGCCAAAAATATCGTCGCAGCAGGACTTGCGAAAAAGTGCGTCGTCCAGCTAAGCTACGCAATCGGCGTGGCGAAACCAATTAGCGTGAGCGTTGATTGCATGGGTACAAATTTAGGCGTCGATGATGAGACTTTATCGCATTTTGTGATGGATAAATTTCCACTTACACCGCGCTGGATATCTAAAAAATTTGGGCTTGATAAGCCTTGCGCGGGAAACTTTTTATACTCTGATGTCGCTGCGCGTGGACAGGTTGGCGTAGAGAGTTATCCGTGGGAAAAATGCGATTTTGTAGATGAATTTGAGCTTTTAAAGCAGTAATTCCTATCAAAATTTAGTGAATAAATTTACAAAGCCTTGTATGATTAGCTTGGTTTTGTAAATTTTGGAGTTTGTTACGCGAAGCTAGATTAAAATCGCGCAAGTTAGCAAGATTGTGGATAAATTTGGATAGTTAAAATTCACTAGTTTTGCCCATATTGCGCGAATTTTTAGCTAAAAATTTGTGATGATTTGTAGGCATTTATTTAAAATGCGGTTTAAATTTCTAGTCAAATTTATGTCGTAAAAAGCAGTAAAATTTACATTAAAAAGCTCAAATTAAATTTTATCCAACAAAATCTCACAAGATATTTAGATATCACGAAAGTTTTACATTGCAATTATTGCCAATTTTAAGCGCGATAAAAGGCTTATAAAAAGAAATTTCGAGAATTTCTCTTTTTTACCTTGAAAATAGCTAAAAATATCAAAAGCATAAAAGATTTAAAACAAGCAAAAACAGCCTATTGGCTTGGCTTAGATAATTTAAAAAGCTTATGATAATTTACGCTCAATCGCACAAAAAGTGCAAAAAGATAGTTTTGCGTTGCGAAAAAGAGTGCAAATTTAGATTAAAAACGAAAAATCTCTTGCCAAATTCCATAAAATTAGCAAGAAAACCTGTTTAATTATCTTGATTGATTTTTGTTTTATGTGCTTTTTGCTTTAATTTTAGACTGCGTTTCGCAGCTTTTTATTTTTGATATAAATCTCTCTGCACAGTTTTAGTATTTATATTTAAATTCATACTCTTTAAAATGAAGCAGAAATTCTTTTTTTATGCTTTCAAATTTAGATAATCAATCTTTAGCGTGTCTG
Source organism: uncultured Campylobacter sp. (assembly GCA_963541085.1). Classification (GTDB taxonomy): domain Bacteria; phylum Campylobacterota; class Campylobacteria; order Campylobacterales; family Campylobacteraceae; genus Campylobacter_B. The sequence continues at coordinate 37,020 of CAUTSW010000004.1, read as the reverse complement.
TAGAAATTTCCAATGCCGTTTTGCTTTTACCCTCACACTTTAAAATACCAAGCACCGTTTGCTTTCCATTTGCGCCTTTAGCCTTAAAAGTAACTCTTGCTGATCTCTAAATTTTGCAAAATCTCGCGAAATTATTTGAAATTCAAAAACGTTAGACATGCTAGTTTTATAGATAAAGTCACAGTTAAAAAGTTTTTAGTTTGTCTTGAGTCTAAATTTTTATCTACTGTTGTGACATTTAAAATTTGGCTCAAGCTAATTAGCGAATTTTGATAGATTTTCTCGCACCTTTGTCCGCTGTTAATTTGCACTCTAAAAAATAAAGCAAGAAATTTATCCTTTGGCTTCCATGTGTCGTTCGCTTTAGAAATTTACTTTTAAATTTAGCTAGTTTATATTTGGCGCAAGCCGTTTTAATTTGTTTTTTGAACACTTTGCCACGAATCCATCGCAAGCTTTCTAGCAGCCAGAATAAATCGCGCTCAAACTCCCGATAATATCGGCATTATTTCGCTAGCAAATTTGAAAACTTAGATATTTTTTAGATCAAAGCTCTAATATTTTGTAGAAATTTGCGAACAAAATATGCTCGTTTTCATCGGCAAAGTCATAATTAAAACTCATTTAAAATTTTTATCCTAAGTCAAATCCACCCGTGTAATGCGATAACGCGTCACATTTAAATATAAAATTTGCTCGTTTAAATTACACTTTGATGTCTTCGTCAAAACAATCTATTTTTTACAAAACACACTAAATCACGGCTAAATTTGTTGCGATTTATTTAATTAAATGCCACCAAAAATAATCAATTTTTCGCGCTAAATCCCACGCGCACATTGCGCCCAGGTATAAGCCAGCACTTAGCAAATCTACATAATATTTATCGCCCACATTACCTGCGCTTAAATTTACGTTAGGCGAAATTTTATAACTTGCATAAAAATCCAGCGTCAAATACGGCTTCCAATTCGTCTCCCAAATTTTACTAGCCCCCAATGCTTTATAATTTTCTTTTGCTACAGGCTTGCCAACATGTAGCGCACCAAAAAGCAATTTTTTATCAAGCATTCTTGCACCAAAATTTAGCGCAAATTTTCAAACAATCTCAAAGCCTTTTCATCAAATTTCCCGCCCTTAAAATGCGCTTTGCAAAACTCATCAATAAGCCCGTGAAATGCGCAATAAGCAGTATTTACATCATCGGCGCCACACACGCTAAAAACGCGATTAAAATCAAGCTCGCTAAGCCACTCGCTAAGCTCATCGTAGCTTTCAAACTCATACCCCAAAGCCCCTAAAATTCGCGCCGAATAGTTATCCGCAACCATCACTTCTCGCCCGCACCCATAGCACAAAATGCTATCGCACGTCTCATCTCCTATGCCTTTGATCTTGCGTAGCCACGGGCGTTTGACCAGCTCGCAAAAACTCTCAAAATCACCAAATTTTGCCACAATTGCCTCGCAAACACTCTTGATTCTAGTTGATTTTATATTGTAAAACCCGCTTGGCGCAATCAATTTAGCCAAATCTTCAGGCTCAATTTCACACATCGCGCGCAAATTTAAAAGATCCCTTTCGCGCAAATTTAAAAGCGAAATTTGCACCTTTTGCCACTTTGCATTTTGCGCCAAAATTGCGCCGATAACCACATCAAATTTCCCATACTCAGGCCACCATTTTAGATCTTTTAATGGCTCATTTTCCCATAACATACAAAAAAGTTCAGTCGCGTCCATTTTGATCCTTGTTTTTAAAATTTGCGCTGTTAGTCGGCGAAATTTCATCGTCATTTTTGATTAAATTTGCGCTTTGTTCGCCTTGATTTTTCCCATGAATTTGCAAAAATTTCGCGCCATAATTTAAGAAAAACTGCTTTGCCGTGCGCCCATTTCGGCTCGATTTTAACATCGCGTATCGTTTTGCTTGTTCGTACAAAATTTCACGTTCATCTGCGCTAATAAAGCCAAATTCGCCACTTTTATCCGCTTTTTCAAAGCCAAAATAGCTATCGATTATGCGCAAATATTCACTCCAACCACCCTCATAAAAGCTAAGCCAAATGCCAAATCTATCGCTTAAAGAGAGTTTTTCTTGCACCGCATCGCCTAGATGAAGTTCAGCTTCGCGCACGTTTGCCGTGGCGTTATCGCTAGCGTGCTCGGTTACGATATGGCGGCGATTTGAGGTCGCATACATCAGCACATTTTGAGGGGCTTTTTCAATACTGCCATCTAGTAATGGGCGCAAAAATTTATAACCATTCTCACCTGTTTCAAAACTCAAATCATCGCAATAGATGATAAATTTATACGGTAGTTCGCGAATTTGATCCAAAATTCTAGGCAAAAATTTCAAATCATCGCGCGAAATTTCAATTATTTTGAGATTAAAATTCATAAATTTCGTAAAAACACCCTTACAAAGGCTACTCTTACCGCACCCGCGCTCGCCCCAAAGCAAGGCATTTGTCCCGCCTATTCCATCTAAAAATTTCTGCGTATTTTCGCACAAGATTATTTTTTGCGCATCAAGCCCTACTAAATCGTCTAAATTTTGCGCATCAAACTCCGCAACCGCGCGCAATCTCTTTAAATCAGCACGAAAAATAGCCGCGCTTGTTTTCTCCCAGTTAATTTTGCTCTTTTTCATCTTTTTCCCTCAAATTTTTACGCAAAAATGCCAAAATTTCACCCAAAACATCATCGTCATCTTTGCTTTTTGCCTTAAAATTTAGTTTTTCACCACTAATTTTTGTAATTGAAATGTTGTTTTCAAAATTTGTAATGAGTTTTGCACCAAATTTACGCGCCAAAACCTTTATCAAAATCACCTGAATAAACTGCGATGAATAGATATCCATTTTGCCAAAACGATCTTGCATCTCATCTACAATCTCATAAACATCAGTGCTATTTTGGCACTGACTTAGCCTACGATAAAGCTCAAGACGCAACCGATCACTAGCGATAAATTCGGAATTTAAAAACGCTGTAACACTCAAGCGCAAATCGATATTTTCAAGCGTAGCGGATTTTTTATTTAAAAGCGCGTTAATCTCATCTTCTAGCATTTTTAGATAGAGCGAATACCCAATTTGCGCGATATGTCCGCTTTGAGCGTCACCCAAAATATTTCCGCCACCGCGAATCTCTAAATCATGATAGGCTAAAACCGAGCCAGATCCTAAAAATGAGTTGCTCTCTAATGCCAAAAGCCTTTTTAAACTATCTTTACTAAGCGAATTTTTATCCTCAATCAAAAAGTAACAAAACCCCTGCCTATCGCTGCGCCCAACACGCCCGCGAAGCTGATGCAAATCCGCGATGCCAAAGCGATTTGCGCTATCTATTATGATTGTATTTGCGTTTGGAATATGAATACCGCTCTCAACAATCGAAGTGCATAAAAGCACGTCGTATTTTTTATCAATAAAATTTAGCATCTCATCTTCAGTTGTTTTTTGATCGATTTTTGAGTGCAAAATTAAAATTCGCAAATTTGGCAAAATCGCGCTTAATTCGCGTTTTGTTTGCTCGATAGAAGCGATGTGATTATGCACGTAAAAAACCTGCCCGCCACGGCGAATCTCGCGCATTATCGCCTCTTTTATAAGCGCGTTATCCCACTCTTTAACAAATGTTTTTACATCTAGTCTATCAATTGGTGGCGTAAGAAGCGACGAGTAAGATTTAACACTAGAAAGTGCCAAATTTAGACTGCGCGGTATCGGCGTGGCGGACATGCTAAGAAGGTGCGAATTAAGCGAAATTTCTTTTAATTTTTCTTTTTGTTTTACGCCAAATTTATGCTCTTCATCGATGATAATGAGTCCTACATTTTGTATGTTTAATTCGCCAAGACTCAAAAGTGCGTGAGTGCCGATACAAACTAGTGGCAAACCGCTTTGCAAAGCCGATTTTAGCGCGGATTTTTCCTTTGCACTAGTGAAGCGATCGTATCGAAAAATAGGGATTTTAAATGGCGCAAGACGCTCTTTTAAAGTTTTAAAATGTTGTGCGCTAAGTAGCGTCGTAGGCACAAAAAACAGCGATGAAAATCCTGAAAAATAGCTCATAAAAATCGCATTCATCGCAACTTCTGTTTTGCCAAAACCAACATCACCACTTAACAAACGATCCATGATTTTTCCGCTTTGCAAATCAGAAAAAATCGCCTCTATCGCGTTTTTTTGATCTAGTGTGTATTCAAACCCAGCTTGAGTGCGAAAATTTGCATATTCTAACGGCAACTCGCGCATCTTTTTGCCATCTATTAGCTCTCTTTTAGCAGCAATGGCGATGATATTTTGCGCGATTGCAAGAAGTTTTTCGCGAATTTTCTCTTTTATTTTAGAAAAAGTCGCCTTACCTAGGCGATCTAGAGCACCTACTTCGCCTGGCGCGATGTAACGATCTATCATATTTAAATTTTCAACAGGGAGCAATAATTTATCATCATTTTGATAAATAATCGCGACAAATTCTTTCTCATTTCCTAAAACACGCGCCCTTTCAAGCCCGATAAATTTGCCGATTCCATACTCACAATGCACGATAAAATCGCCGGATTTAAGCTCGTCTATTATCAAATTTGAGTGGCGGATTTTGTGCTTTTTTTCGCGCGAGTTTAGTGAGATGATAATCTCTTTATCGCTGATTAAATTTAAAATCAAAGGCGAAATTTCGATACTTAAATTTGGCGTTTTTTCTAAATTTAAAGCTAAAAATTTAGCCTCGTTTGTGCATAAAATACGGATTTTTTTATCCTTATGAAGTGCGATAAAATCGGCATTTAAACTGGTATTTAGGTCTTTAAAAATTCTAGAATTTGGAATTTGTGAAAGTTGTGAAATTTTAGATAAATCATCTTTTTCTAGCTCGAAATTTGCGCTGTTTTTGGCGACATTTTGGCTTAAAATAGCACGAAACAAACTCAAAAAATCAACCAAATCATCAATAAACCAAAACCCAAGCGAAGCAAAATCTTTCACTAAAATATCGCTATTAAACTGCTCTATTTTGTCTAAAATTTGCTCTTTTTTTTCATCATTTAAACTAGCGATAAACGGCGTAATTTCAAGAATTTCAAGCTCAGTGGCGTCGCTTTTTTGAGTGCTAATATCAAAAGCGCGAATGCTATCAATCTCATCAAACTCAAGCAAAATCCGATAAGCAAAACGCCCACCAAGCGGAAAAATATCGATAATATCACCACGCACACTAAACTCAGCCTCACTTTGAATAATATCGCAATGCGTGTAGCCAAGCGATAAAAGGCGCGATTTTAATTCGTCTAAATTTACTTTTTCGCCCCATTTTAGAGTGAGAGTTTGTAGGTGTTTTGGTGTTGGAAGTTTGTGTAAAATTGTGTGAATCGGCGCGATTAAAAGCGCGTTTTTAGTATCAAATTTATGGGCTAAATTTGATGGGTTTAAATCAATCTGGCAATATTTATAAAATTCGCTCAAAACAGCACAAATTCCGCGAATTTCATCATAAAAACTACGCAAATCATCACCAAATTTAGCCCGAAAATCAGGCAACACAAAACATCTCCGCCCCGCAAATTCCGCCGCATCTTTTGCAATTTGCGCCTCTTTTTCATCTTCGCAAATTAAAATTTGAGCTAAATTTGAGCTGTTTTTTGTATATGAGCTATCAAAATTAGCGTTTGCATCGCCTTTTATTGCGCCAAATTTACCACTAAAATATTCATAAATTTCACTTTGCATTAAAACTCCGAAATAGCATTAATAAGCCCTTGCCAAGGGACTTTGCGCTCATTTTGAAAAATATCATCAAAGCCATCTTTGCCATCCCACGCAATAAAATTTGCAGGATCGATAGTGCGCTGCAAAAATCGCACTTCATAGTGTAGATGCGGGCCTGTGCTACGCCCTGTGTTGCCACTATATCCGATAAGATCGCCCTTTTTTACAAACTGCCCCACTTTGACCACGTCGTAATTGCTAAGATGCGCATATCGCGTTGAAAAGCCAAAATTGTGCGAAATAATCACCAAATACCCATATCCTGTACCAGATGCTGCGGCGTATTCGACCACGCCATCAGCTGTCGCACGCACCTTTGTGCCGATGTTAGCGCGTAAATCTATGCCTTCATGCATCGCTTTTGCATGAGTTATCGGGTGGATTCGGTAGCCGTATTTATCGGTAATTCCAGCGTTTGGAACAGGATATTCGTTTGGAATCACACTTAAAATTTTCTTTTTTATGGATTTTTGATCGGCAATAGAGATGTCAATTTTTTCGGCATTTTCGCGCAAATCGCTGCTTTTAAACGCTTCATTAATTTGCTCTTCGTTGCTTTCGTTTATGTAGGCTTGTAGCTTCGCGCTTTTATCATCTGCTATATTTTTGATAAGCGTTTCGTTTTTTAAATTTAGCAAGGTAGTCTCGTTTTGGAGTGATTTTGTTAAAATTTGCGCCTCGTTCAAACGCATTTTAAGCGCGTAAATTCCATATACCAACACAGAAAAAATTATAATTATACTCGCAAAAAACAGCTTCAAATTTCGCCTAAAATTTGGGCTAAATTGATATTTTTTTGTACCATTTTCATCTGTTAAAGTGATATATGTTTTCAAAAATCCCCTTTAAATGTCTCATTTAAGAAATGCTCCACAAGCAAAAAAGAGCCAAAAACTAAATAATTTTCACGCTCGTTTAATTGCGTAAATTTATCGCATTCTAGCCCGATTTGAGCGCAAATTTTAGCTATTTCTTCGCCTGCTAGTTTGCGCTCATCGCTTTTATATTCATAGATTTCCACACGAGAAATTTGAGGCGCAAGAGCCAATAACACAGCGCGAATATCTTTATCCATAAAAGAGTTGTAGATTAAAACTGGCTTTTTTAATGATTGAATTTCGCGTGAGTTTTTTGCGTGTTTTGGTACTAAATTTGACGCAATTTGTGCTGGATTTTCACTCGAATTTGTATACAAATTTGATGAATTTTTAACCAAATTTTCTCCAACATTAACGCCAAATTTAACACTCGAAATCGCCTCTAAATTTGGTGAAATTTGCTCGGAATTTGTATGGGAATTTAGCACCGATTTTGGTACGTGATTTTGTTTATTCATATCTGAGATTTGATTATTATTTGATGGCTTGATGAATATTTTTTGCGTGGCGATAACCTGCGCAATTGCGTGAGCGGCGTGGGCATTATGCCCAACATCGACGATGATATTTGGCGCGATTTTTTGCATGCGTCCGCGCAGTTTTAGTGCGCCAATTTTGCCTAAAATCTGCACTAAATTTGACGAAATTTCATCTTGATTTAACACAAAATCTGATGATATTTTCGCTAAAAATTTAGGCGCAACTTTATCTAAATTTGCGATGGAATTTGATTGTAAAATCGCGTCTAAATTTGGTGAAATTTTCGTAGGATTTGCTACTAAATTTGATGAAACTTGCACGAAATTTTCACTCAAATTTATCTTTAAATTTGGCGAATCTTTAACCAAATTTTCTCCAATATTAACATCAAATTTAGCATTTATAATTTCGTCTAAATTTGGTGAAATTTGCGCTCTATTATTCGCATCCAAAAATAAAATCATTTTTGCACCAGAATAAGCAAGCGTCAAATTTGAACGCATAAAATCCGCCAAAGCAAACTCGCGTGAATATTCATCAAGCGCATTTTTATCATTATCGTCTAAAATTTCGTGCGCAAATAGCAAATTTGAGCCAAATTCTTTGGCAACTTCGCGACCTATTTTAACTGCGCGAAAGTCCATAAAATCATTCATTAAAGCAAATTTGGCAGGTTTATAGAATTTAGTTTGCGCGATTGTTTCGATATTTTTACCTAAAAATGCCGTGTGATCTAGCCCAATCGGCGTAAAAAGCGAAAGAGATTTATCAAAAACGCCAGTTGCATCGTAGCGCGATCCCATTCCAGCTTCAAAAATCACATAATCACACTCACGAAAAAGAACCGCCGCCAAAAGCGTAGCATACTCAAAATACGAAAGCGAACTTTTAAACTCGTCATTTAAAACGCTTTGCAAAAATTGATGCGCTTTTTCCAACTCATCATCGCTAACATCGCGCCCTTTTAGCCAAAAACGCTCACAAAATTTAAAGATATGTGGGCTTGTATAGTGTCCGACGCAAAAACCAAATTCGGTTAAAATTTGTGCCAAAAACCGCCCTGTTGAGCCTTTGCCATTTGTGCCAACAATATGAATAATCTCGCGCGGTTTTATCGCTTCGCGCACCGACGCAAACGCGCGCGGAAAACGCGAATAGTCAATTTTGTCGTAAAAAAGCGGCTTATTACTAAGGTAGTCTTTTAAGCTCACTTTAATTTTACACCTTTAATAGCAAGTCGCGCAATAAACTCATCAAACGCTTGAGCTGAGGCGTTTTCGATCGCATTGTAGCGATCTTTATCGCTGATAATTGAACTTGTGTCGCGCGTTTTTTTAACCAATCTAGCCACGCGAAAATCGTGATCACCATTTGTATTTACGCTAAAAAGTTCGCCATTTTTTAATATGGTCGTAAAATTAATAGTCAAATTTGCGCGAAAAGATGTTACATAGCCTAACTGATCGTAGGTGAGTGCTTCAAAACTAAGCGATCTTATACTGGCGGTTATTTCGCTATTTGCCTCGCCCTTTAAAGCCAAAGTGCGCCCTAGACGAGATGAGATACCTTTGCGAATTGCGTCTTTTATAGCGACGCTATTTTTTGGATCGATTTTATCAATTCGCACATCGACAAAAACGCTCTCATCTAGGATATTTTGCGTGATTTTAGAGACCGGAGCGTATCCGCAACCACCCAAAAATATGCCAAAAACCGCGATAAAAATCACAGACGAAAATAAATTTTTTCTCATTTTTGCTCTTTTATAACAAAATTTACAAGCTTATCTTTGACGTAAATTTCTTTTATAATCGTAGCGTTTTCAAGCCATTTTTGCACGTTTTGTTTAGCGGTGGCAATTATCTCATCTTGCGTAGCCGAAGTTGATACGCTAAATTCGCCTCTGCGTTTGCCATTAATCGTAATAGCCAAGTTTATCTCATCAAGCTCAAAAACCTCATCTTTAAGCTCTATCTTGCCAAAATTTGCGCACTCAAAAAGCTCTCTAGACATCTCCCACGTAGCGTGAGGAATAATTGGCTCAAGCAAATTTAAGATTATAAAATAACCCTCCGTCCAAATGTCTTTATTATCTTGCGAATTTAGTGCATTTAACGCCTCCATACAAGATGCGATTAATGTATTAAATGCATAAGTTTTCTCGAAAACATCGCGCGATTTTTTGAGTGCTTCATAGACTTTTAAACGCGCATATTTTTCATCTTTACTCAAATTTGTGTGTGAAATAGCAGGAATTTGCGTAGTTTTATAGGCGTTTGACATCTTATCAAAAAGGCGATTTATAAATTTATACGCGCCTTCAACCGCGCTATCGTTCCATTCAAGCTCTTTTTGTGGTGGCGCAGCAAATAGAATAAAAAGTCGCGCCGTATCTGCGCCATATCTAGCTACGATATCATCAGGATCAACGGTGTTGCCTTTTGATTTACTCATTTTTTCGCCATCTTTTAACACCATACCTTGTGTTAAAAGTCTAGCAAATGGCTCATCATCGCGCAAATAGCCTAAATCACGCAACGCTTTTTGAAAAAATCTCGCATATAAAAGGTGTAAAATCGCGTGCTCGATACCGCCGATATACATATCGACATTCATCCAGTAATTCACACTTTTTTCATCAATTGCCGATTTTTCCCATGTTTTTTCATCACTCGCAAATCTTGCAAAATACCAACTACTCTCAAAAAAAGTATCCATCGTATCACTCTCGCGGATTGCGCTTTCGCCACATTTTGGGCAGGTGCAGTGTTTGAAATTTGGATGCTTATCAAGCGGATTTCCAAGACCTGTGATCTCTACGTCTTGCGGCAAAGTTACAGGTAAATTTTCGATTTTTTCAGGCACTAATCCGCATTTTTGGCAGTGAATCATCGGGATTGGTGCACCCCAGTAGCGTTGGCGAGATATTCCCCAATCGCGAAGTTTGAAATTTGTTACGCGTTTGCCGATCTTTTCGTCTTCAAATTTGGTGATAATTTTTGCCGTTGCTTCATCAAAATTTAGTCCGTTTAAAATTTCTGAATTTTTATAAACACAGCTTTTTTCGGTGTATGGAAGCGTCTTATCCTCGAAAATATCGATAATTTCTAAACCGAATTTAGAGGCAAAATCATAATCTCTCTCATCGCCTGCTGGCACACTCATCACAGCGCCTTCGCCATAATCAGCCAAAACAAAATTCGCGCACCAAACAGGGAGTTTTTTGCCTGTTAAAGGGTGTAAAACACTAACGCCAAGGGCAAAGCCATCTTTCTCACTTGCGTTGCGCTCTTTTGGCGTTTGATTTAAAATCGCGCGAAGTTTTTGCTCGTTTTGAGGGCTTAAATTTTTACCATCTAAAAGCTTTTTTACCACTTTGTGTTCTGGTGCAAGAGCTACATAAGTCGCGCCATAAATCGTATCTGGTCTTGTTGTATAAACCTTAAATTTATCTATATCGCCAAGTTTTAACCCACTCTCATCATCAAATTTAAACTCAAATTCCACGCCGTAACTTTTGCCTATCCAATTTTCTTGCATCGTTAAAACCTGGGTAGGCCATTTATCTTTAAGATCTTTTAAACATTCCAAAAGCTCATCAGCATAATCTGTGATTTTAAGATAGTAGCCTTGCATCTGTTTTTGCACGACTGAATTGCCGCAACGCCAACATTTGCCCTCTTCTACCTGTTCATTTGCCAAAACCGTGCCATCATGTTCGCACCAATTAACAATCGCGGATTTTCGATAAACTAGCCCTTTTTCAAACATTTTTATGAAAAATTCTTGTTCCCATTTTGTGTAGATCGGATCAGAAGTAGCCAACATGCGGTTTTGTGAAAAGCTAAAACCAAGCTCGAAAAGCTCTTTTGTCATATAATCAATATTTTCATATGTCCAAATTTTTGGGTGAATTTTATGCTTTATCGCCGCATTTTCAGCAGGCATACCAAAGCTATCAAAGCCGATCGGCTGTAAAACATTATAACCTTGCATACGAAAATAGCGACTAAAAGCATCGCCAATTGCATAGTTACGCACATGTCCCATATGCAAACGTCCGCTAGGGTATGGAAACATCGAAAGGATATATTTTTTCGGCAAGCTCAAATCATCTTTTGGCTCATAAAATTTGGTATTTTTCCACTCGTTTTGCCATTTTTTTTCTATCTCTTTTGCATTGTATTGCATTTAAATTTCCTTAAAATTCATCTTTTTCTTTTGTGGCTTCAATTAAAATCAAAATAAGCGAAAATACACTAGCCACGCACGCTCCAATTACAAGTGCATATACCATATTCAAATTTATCGGCGTTACAACACTTATAACAAATGCAGGCAATAGATGTAAATCAGCCACAAGCGAACTAGCAAAAAGTTCAGCCGAGAGTATGTTTCTAACGCCAATTCTTAGCAAAGTTGCGATCAAATTTATACTAGCAGCGACAAAAAGAGAAATTTGGCTGTTTAAATACAAATACCCAGCGATCGTAGTTAAGCTCATAAGCGAGAAAAATATCTGTATCACACGCCCCCAATTCATAGAGTGCCCTTTTCATACATTGCGCGAATTTTCTCGCGTTCTTTACGTTCTAGCTCTTTTTTAGCTAACATTTCGCGATATTTTATAACGTCAAATTTTAAAACAATCAAAAGTTGCGCCGCAATAAAAATCGAACTAAGCGTTCCAACAACCACACCTATCATCATAATAAATGCGAAATTATGTATCATATCTCCGCCAAAAAAGTACAAAATCACAACACTAATAAGCGTAGTAAATGAGGTCAAAATCGTGCGCGAAAGGGTGTGTGAGATTGATTCGTTTATAATTTGCGTTATGTTATCGTGCTTTGATGTGGTGATACTCTCGCGAATTCTATCAAAGATAACAATCGTATCATTTAGCGAATAGCCAATTATCGTAAGCAAAGCGGCTAAAATTTCCAAATTTATCTCCACACTAAATGCAATAATAACGCCGATAATAATAGCTATATCGTGAATTTCAGAAGCAATTGCCGCTAAAGCAAAACGAAATTCAAAACGAAACGCGATATAAATCAAAATCAAAATAAGCGACACACTAAGCGCAGATATCGCACCAACACGCAGATCATTTCCCACTTTTGGTCCGACAACATCAACGCGACGCACCTCTAAATTTCCAGTGCCTTTTAAAATATCAGCCACCAATGCGCCAGGATTTGAGCCCATAGATGAGTTTGTCCCAGCATATCTAATCGTAATCTCTTTATCGTTGCCAAATTCGCTCACGCTTGCACTTTTAAAAAGTTCTACCGAATTTAAACGAGCGCGAATTTCATCAAGCGGTGCTTTAGCGTCATATTTAATCTGAATTAACGTCCCGCCCGAAAAATCAATACCAAATTTAAACCCTTTGGTAAAAAATAATCCAACACAAACAGCAATGAAAATCCCAGAAATAGCAAACATAAGATGCCTAATTTTCATAAAATTATAAATTTTTCCACTATCAAAAATTTGCATTATTTTGCCTTTCTTACTTTATAACCAAACCAAAGCGCGATATTTTTTCCGCTATTAATTTTGTTTTCAAATAGCTCAAACATACCATGAGTGCCAACAATCGCGGTAAGCATACTAGCGATAATACCGATACTCATCGTAACAGCAAAACCCTTTATCGGGCCGCTACCATAAGCATAAAGCGCAGCAGAGGTTATAAGTGTAGTCAAATTTGAATCAACTATCGCGCTCATCGCGTTTTCATAGCCTTTTTTAACAGCATTCATCGGCGAATTAACACCTGTTTTTAAAACCTCTCTTATACGTTCATTTATAATTACATTTGCATCAACAGCCATGCCCACCGTAAGCACGATACCAGCCATACCCGGCAGGGTCAAAGTCGCCCCAAATAGTGCCATCGCCGCGATTAAAAATAACACATTTACAACCAAAGCAATATCGGCAAAAATTCCCGCAATTCCATAATAAAAAATCATAAACAGCACGACTAAAATACTAGCCCCAATCAACACTCGCAAGCTTTTATCAATGCTCTCTTGCCCAAGGCTTGGTCCAATACTTCGCTCTTCGCCAATACTAACCGGTGCTAAAAGCGCACCAGAACGAAGAGCAATCGCTACATCTTGCGCCTCTTCTACGCTAAAACCACCAGAAATTTGACCGCTCCCACCACCAATACGCTCATTTATGCGTGGTGCCGAATAGACTTTGCCATCTAACACGATAGCTAGACGTTTACCTACATTTGCCCCTGTGAAATCGCCAAAAATTTTAGCCCCTTGTGAATTTAGAGTAAAACTAATAACAGGCTGATTTGTATTTTGATCAAAAGCGACCTTAGCATCTACCAACATCGATCCGTCAAGCACAGGAAGCTCTTTTATGAGATATTTTTCGCTAGGATTTTTAGCATCTTCACAGATAATATCGCCATAATTTTTCGCCTCATTTTCACTCATTTTATCGACTTGATCTTGACGCTTTTCATCTAATTCCATAAGCTGCAAATGAGCTGCTTTTTTAATCAAATCCTTTGCGCGTTGCTTGTCCTCTTCGCTTTTGACGCCAGGAATTTCGACTAAAATTTGATCAACGCCTTGTTTTGCGACGGTTGGTTCAGCCAAACCAAAACTATCTAAACGATTTCTAATCGTCTCAACAGCTTGTTCAATAGCGTATTTTTTCGTCGCTTCCGTCTCTGATAGGCTAAGATGAACGACATAAGTTAGCTCATTTTTTTGAATTTCAATCCCATCAATAGTTTTTAAAATAGCATCAAATTTAGGTGCTTCATCGCCATCTAAAATAGCAAATTCAAAATAATCGTTCTCAACTTTTATCGTATCTAAAAGCAGATCTTCTTTTTTTGCAGAGTAGCTCAAACTTGCAGCAATTGTTTTTATTTTTGAATTAATAGCCTCGTCGATTTTCACATCTAAAAGCATATAAAGCCCACCTTGTAAATCTAGTCCTAAATTTACTTTCGCGCCCTTATTTAGCCCCAAAAGCGACGGCGCAGCAAAAAAGGCGCACGCAAGCGCCACGATTAAAAAAATCGTAATTTTATATGTAACTTTTGCACTACGCATCTATTTTTCTTGCAACCGAATTTTTATCTAATTCAACGATCGTATCGTCATTAAGTTTAATTGTGATAAAATCGTCGCTTGATTTGACAACAGATGCTTTTATGCCTCCTGCAGTTACGATTTTATCGCCTTTTGCCAGTGAATCTACCATCGCCTTGTGAGCTTTGGCCTGTTTTTGTTGCGGTAAGATAAAAAGAAAATAAATCAGCGCAAAAAGCACAATGAAAGGAAAAAATGTCCCTAATAAAGATGGTTGTTCCATGCAAATCCTTTATGAAAAATTCAATAGGCGCGTATTTTAGCACAGCGGAGTTTATAAAAGCCTTTTGTATTGCAATTTTGCTTAGCGTTTTTATTTTAGTTGAAATTTTAGGAAATTTATGGGCGCAATTTTTCTCGCCATTTTTTTCGATCGCTGGATTATACTTTTTGTTAATTGCAAATAAAATTCGTACATTTTGGATTGGTTTTTGGATTGGAATTTTGTGGTTTTATTGGATTTCATTCTCATTATACTACTATGAAGTAGCTTGGGCAATACCATTTGAGATAGTCGGTATTGCGCTGGTTTATGCACTTTTATTTAGAATTTTATCATTTTCAAATTTAATCTTAAAATCGTGCGCTATTATTGCATTAAGCTATATTCATCCTTTTGGATTTAATTGGTTAAATTTAGAAATCACGCTAATTCACGGCATTTTTGAACCAAATTTACGCGGAATTTGCGCTGTATTTTGCGCCATTTTGGCATACGTTTATATGGAAAAATTTGGTTTTAATCGTGCTAAATTTAGTGCAGTTTTTCTACTAATTTTCGCGCTACAATTTAGCGAAAAACCTTTTAAAATGCCAAACCACACGCCACTTTTAATTACAACCTTTACACCACAAGACACAAAATGGGACGAGCAAAATTACAACGCGATTTTAGAACAAAACTTAAGGCTAATTATCCAAAGTATAGAAAATGGCGAAAATTTTATCGTTTTGCCAGAGACTGCCTTTCCAGCTGCGATTAATAAAGATAGAATTTTATATGAAAATTTGCGTGAAATTTCAGACAAAGCGACGATTATAGTCGGCGGATTTTATAAAGAAAAAGATGATTATTACAACTCCGCTTTTTTGTTTGAAAATGGCAAAGAGAGGCATTTTAATAAAGTTTTTTTAGTGCCATTTGGCGAGGAAATTCCACTGCCTGATTTTGCAAAAAATTTCATAAATAAACTATTTTTTAACGGCGCAAACGATATAAAAAGTGCGAAAGAATTTGGCGAATTTATGCACGAAAATGAGCTGTTTCGTAGCGCGATTTGTTATGAAATCACGATACCAAAAACATATCAAACAAAGGCAAATTACATCATCGCAATCACTAATAATGCGTGGTTTTCTCTGCCAAATTTACGCTCATCACAAAGCGTTTTGCAACGAATTTTAATCAAATATCAAGCAAGTAAATTTGGCAAAGTGGTATTTCACTCAGTAAATGGAAGCAAAAGCGAAATAATCACGCCAAAACGCAAATTTTTTAGCCAATTTTAAGCAAAAACGGTCTGTTTTTTGATAAATTTTACGCCGAAATTTTGCTGAAATTTATCAAATTTAAATATAATCGGCACTTTTTAAAAGGGAAAAAGATGAGTAAATTTCTTGCTGTGATTTTCGATATTCGTTTGACACTTATATTTTTAATTATATTTGCGATAGTTTGCGCTTTGGCAACTGGGGTAGAGAGTGTTTATGATACGACTAGCGCGTGGGTTGTTGTTTATGGGACAGCCTATTTTGGGGCTATTCAGCTATATTTGGGACTAAATTTAATCTACAATATAATCAAATTTCGCCTTTATAAAAACAGCTCGTTGCCATCTTTTATCTTTCACATAAGCTTTATTTTTATCCTTTTTGGAGCTGGTTTGACGCGCTATTTTGGCTTTGAAGCAAAGATGCATATTCGAGAAAATGAGAGCACAAATATCGTCTCTAGCGCAGATAATTTCATAAAATTTAGCTCGGAATTTAATGGCAAAATGACACACTCTGAGAACAAAGAAAACCTATCACCAATAGGAAATAATTATTTTGAAAATAGACTAAATTTTGGTGATAAAACAGCGATTTTACGCTATAAAAATTTCATCAAACACTCACAAATTTCTTTAGGCGAAGTAGATGGCGAAGAGCCACTTTTAGGGCTTGTTTTTTCAAACAATAAAAATAAAAAAGACGTAATTTTAAAAAATAACGACGAAATTATCGTTGGCGATAATCTTAGTATTAGCTTTAACGCCACACCAAAAAATGAAAATTTCATAAAATTTGAGCTAAAAAATGGCAAATTTTATCTAATTTCAAATCAAGAAATTTCATATATGAAAATGAGTGATATGAGCGAACACAATCTTAGTAAAAACGCCGATTTTGAGCTAGATAGCCCATATCTTTTTACGCTAAATGATATAAATTTTGCAGTCTCATTCGCTCTAAAAAGTGGCGGAGAAAAGGTGGAAAATAGCAAAAATCAAAACGCCCCAGCCGCCATATTAGCGACGCTAGAGTATGATGGCAAAACAAAAGACGTATTTGTGCAAAAAGGTGATGAAGGGCGTGAGTTTGATATTGATGGACGCAAATTTTATCTATCTTGGAGCGCAAAAAAATACACATTGCCATTTTTTGTACAGCTAAAAGATTTCATAATGGATCGCTATCCTGGCTCAAATTCGCCATCAGGTTATAAAAGCGTCGTGCGCGTAGGCGAAAATTTAGATGACACATCGAAAAATAGTGCGATTTTAGAGTATGAAATTTATATGAATCACGTTTTAGATTATAAAGGTTTTCGATTTTTTCAAGAGTCATATGATTTAGATGAGCGCGGGACGACTCTATCTATCAATAAAGACCCAGGTAAATTTCCGACATATTTTGGATATTTTTTGCTTAGTCTTGGGCTTGTGCTAAATATTTTTAATCCAAAATCGCGTTTTAGACATCTTATGCGCTTGATTGATGAGAGTTCGCGCGATCAAATTTCAAATACACAACAAAAAAATAGAAAATCTAAACGAATTTCAGGCGCAAATTTGGCTATTTTTGCCTGTTTTTTAGCTCTAAATTTAATCACGTCACTCACAGCAAATGCAAAAGATGAGCAAATTTCTAACACACAAAAAGAGCAAATCCCAATCATATCACAAGAGCACTCTAAAAATTTATCTCGCCTTGTAGTGCAAGGTTTTGATGGACGTTCTCAGCCATTTGATACGATTTCGCGCGATATTTTACATAAAATTTCTGGCTTAAACTCATATGAAAAAGATGGCGCAAAACTCGCCCCTGCCGCGGTTATTATGTCCATGATGATTGAGCCAAAAGCGTGGGCAAATGAGCCAATTATCAAGATAAAAGATGATGAGATTAAGCAAATTTTAGGGCTAGAAAAATCAGCCAAATTTGCCAAATTCAACGACTTTTTCACGCTAGATGATAAAAATGAGAGCTTTTATAAAATTTCGCGAGCAGTTGAAGAGAGTAACCGCAAGTCAAGCGGAAATCGCGGGACTTTTGATAAAGAGCTTTTAAAACTAGATGAGCGCGTCAATGTTATGCAGATGGTTTTTGAAGGAATTTACTTTAAATTTATCCCAAAAGAAAACGCCAAAAACAACGAGTGGCTCTCGCCAGCATCGCTATTTAGCCTAGATCCGCACAGTGAAGAGACAGCAGCGATTTCGGCATTGATTAGCGGATATATAAGCGCGCTTAGCGATGGCGTAAAAAGTGGCGATTTTTCGCGCGCAAATGAGTGGCTAAAAGTGATAAAACGCTATCAAGAAAAGCTTGGAAGCGCAGTGATGATAAGCGATGCAAAAATCGAAATGGAGATTTTTTTCAATAAAATCCGCATTTTTGCAAGACTTAGCGCGCTATATGCAATCAGCGGAATTTTGCTTTTGATTTTGGTATTTATACGAATTCAAAATCCAAAATTTAATGCAAATTTCGCCTTTAAATTTGTCTATTTTTTAAATATTTTCGCCTTTTTTACACACACTTTTGGACTAGCATTGCGCTGGTATATCGCAAATCACGCGCCGTGGAGCAACGCTTATGAATCGCTTATTTATATCGCGTGGTCGCTTAGTCTTAGCGGTATTATATTCTCGCGAAAATCACTCTTATCACTCGCGCTAACATCGATTTTAGCAGGCTGCACACTAATGGTAGCAAATTTGACCGATATAGACCCGCAAATCACAAACATAATGCCCGTTTTACACTCATATTGGCTAACAATCCACGTATCGGTAATTACAGCAAGTTATGGATTTTTGGGGCTTTGCGCTTTGCTTGGGATTTTTACGCTCGTGCTTTTTTGTTTTATAAATGACAAAAACAGCCAAATTTTAACTACAAACATTACAGAAGCCGTGCGCATAAACGAAGCTGCGATGATTTTAGGACTTGCGCTTTTAACTATTGGAAACTTTTTGGGTGGCGTCTGGGCAAATGAGAGCTGGGGGCGATATTGGGGCTGGGATAGCAAAGAGACTTGGGCGTTAATTACGATTTTAATCTATGCAGCCGTGCTTCATGTAAGGTTAGTAAAATCACTAAATTCGCAATTTTGGTTTAGCATATTTGCGATGTGGGCGTATTTAAGCGTCATCATGACCTACTTTGGCGTAAATTTTTACCTAACAGGCATGCACACATACGCAGCGGGCGAAAAAGTCCCCGTGCCATCGTGGTTATATGCGGTTTTAGGCGTAATGTGCGCACTTAGTATAGGCGCGTTTTTAAGACGCAAATTTAGTAAAAAACTCTAAAATGTCTAAAATTCATAAGCAAAATAATCCAATAAAATTAAGCAGAGTAATCCGTTTTTTGATTATTCCATTTTCTATGCTAATTTTGCTTTTTGTCTTTTATCTACACTCAACAAAAGATAGAAATTTACCAAAGCTAGAAGTTACAGATAAAGATCTAGCAATCCGCGGAAACATCATCTCAAAAGATGGCTACCGAATAGCAAATTCACGCAAACTTTACAAGGCTACAATAGACACTAGAAATTTAGATCCAAACAAAAAAGACCTATTCATTCGTCTTTATTGCATCTACACAAACGATAGCGAAAAACGCGTAAAAGAGCTAATTGAACGCTCTAAAAGCATCGTCGTTTTATCATATTCTATTGACGAAAAAACAGCCGCGCATTTAAAACAGCTCGCAAAAAAATTAAATCAAAAACGTGTATTTATCCCAGTTGGAACTCACAATTACACGGTTGGTCTAAATGTTTTAGAAAGTGGCGAAAATCGCGAATTTTTAGCTAGAAATTCACTCACACCACTAATTGGCTACAATCGTAAAATCGATATAGACGGCATCACGAAAATCATTGGTGTAAAGGGTATAGAAAAGTATTACAATGACTTTTTATCCGCTGGGAAAAATTTAGTTATCCTAGGTAAACGCGACATCGGCGGCAATATAATCTTAAGCAAAGATTCAACAATAAGCAAACGCCAAGACGGCTACGATGTTTTGCTAAATATCTCACTCTCGCTTCAATCTCAAATAGAAAATATGCTCGATTTATCGCGCGAAAAATATAACGCAGATGAAATTTTATTAGGCATAATGGAGTCAAAAACAGGCAAAATTCTCACCCTAGCCTCATCACGTCGCTACATGCCAAACGCTATCACCAAAAACGACTACAACGCGCTAAATTCCACAGCGACTGAATACGCATATGAGCCAGGCTCAGTTATAAAACCGATCGTTTTATCAATCGCGCTTGAAGAGGGCAAAACAAACCCGACCGAAATGATAAACACACATAATGGCAAATATCAACTAGCCTCTCGCACAATCACCGATACGCACCCAGCCGCCAAAATGAGCACAACAGATGTCATCGTGCACTCATCAAACATCGGCATGATCGAAATTTCAAAACGCCTTGATGCACAATCAATATACGAAGGCATTGTAAATTTTGGACTCTCCTTAAGAAGCGGTATTGATTTACCATATGAACAGCGTGGCGTAATACCGACGATTTCGATGTTAGGAAACGAAACCTACAAAGCGACAATTAGCTATGGATATGGCCTACAAGCTACATTTATTCAGCTTTTAAACGCATATAATGTCTTTAATAATGGTGGCATCTCAATCACGCCACGCATCGTCTCAAATTTGCAGTTAAACGGCGAATTAAAGAGCATAAACGAACCAGAAATTAGACAAATAATCGCCCCCGCAACAGCACAAAAAATAAAAAATATACTAGTTCAAGCCGTTGAACGTGGCACTGGACGCAAAGCATACACAATAGGGCTAGAAATCGGTGGAAAAACAGGCACGGCGCGTGTAGCGAAAAACGGCGGTTATTCACAAGCGTATAACAGCTCATTTATGGGATTTGTCAATGATGGTAGCGCAAGCTACACGATGGGCGTATTTGTTAAAGAGCCAAAACGCGGGAGCTACTACGCCGCACAAAACGCCCTACCTATCTTTAAAAATGCGGTTGAAATTATGATAAAAAACGGCTTTTTAAAACCAATCGAGACAAAACCAACAAAAGAAAATACCGATAAAACAGAGCTAGACAATATAAAAGATTGATTGTCTAAATGGCTGATTTGTCGCATTAAAAACGGCTAGAAATTTGGCAAAAATTTGGCTTAAGATAAGCTGGGTGGATTAATTTTTGTAGATTTTAATAGAGTTTTTACGGCATTTTATCGCTATTAATTTGCGCTTTTAGATGAGGCAAATTTCTTTTTCTTAGCTTCTATGCTCTCGCTAAGCTTGAAAAATTCATTTAAATTTAGTTAGTCTGTGTTTAACGCATCTTAAAATTTTCAATGCAATTTAATTGGTAAATTTACTCTTTGAGTGTTTCATTTACGGTGCGCTTGGCGTTAAAACCCATTGTAATTTTCTAGCAACCAGCATAAATCGCGCCCTTTAGCGCATATTCTTTTGCTTTTTTTAGTTTAAAATTATTCTTTTTAATAGACAAGGTTATAGTTAAAACACTTTTGATTATCCTAAGCCAAAATCAAATATCTAAACGCGCAGATAATCGCAAAATATTATTAGCAATTTAGCAATAAAACCAGACTAAATTTCACGCGTTTTAAAACGCAACCAGCATAAAAATTTAAAATCAAATTTCTCACGCCATTTAATGATAAATTTAGCTTCATCTAAAAACAAAATTTGTAAAATTTCTTAAACCACATAGCAAATTTCTAGCTAAAAATTCAGACTAAATCGGCGAAAAATTTCTACGCCACTAGCCTTTTGCTTTGCCACTTTTTGCTTCGCCATCGCCACGTATTTGCCAGCCCCCTCAACCACTCATCAACAAAAAATCCAAGCCACACGCCCAAAATCCCAATCCCACAATGAATACCCAAAAAATACCCAAGTGGCACCGAAACGCCCCACATAAAAATCACACCCATCATCATCGGAAATCGCGCATCGCCGCTTGCGCGCAGGGCGTTTACCATCACGATATTTAGCGTGCGCCCAAGCTCTAAAAAGACACTTAGTAAAAATAACGGGCGCATTAGCTCTTTTAATTGCGGTGTAAGATTAAATAAATCCATGATTTTTTCGCTCAAAAAATATACAAGCATAACAAAAACTCCAGTGCTAATTAGCCCAAATTTCAGCGCGACAAAGGCTTGTTTATATGCGCCTAACATCTTTTTTGCACCGACTAATCGCCCAATAATTATCTCGTTTGCAACGCTAATCGCGCTCCCGCCAAAAAAGATAAAAGATGAAATCTGAAAATAGATCGTCTGGACGCTAAGACTAGCCTCACCCATCTTTGCAACAAAAGCAAACGCGACTAAATATTGCGCCACCCAAAGCAAATTTTCACCCGCGCTAGGCAGACCAACAGATAAAATTTTTCGCAAAAGCGATAGATCAAATTTAAAAAATTGCACAAAATTTAACCTAATTTTCGCCAATTTTATCATCACAAAAAAGAGAATAAAAACACCAACAATGCGTCCAATAGCAGTCGATATACCAACTCCACTAAGCCCATAAAATGGCAATCCAAAAGGCGAAAACAGCGCGACATAATTTCCTGCAATACTGATTAAATTCATCACAATCGAAATAAATAAAATTTCTTTTACAAACCCATAAACACGAATAATCGCCGCCATCACAATAGCAACCGCATCGATAAAAAACACCACCGCAATAGTACGTAAATACTCATGGCTAGGCGCGATAAGAGGTGCTGGAATTTGTAAAATTTCAAGCAAAATTTCGCTATTAAAAAAGACAAGCACAGAGCAAATTAGTCCTAAAATTAGATTAAAAGTTATACTAATATGTATCGCGCGAAGAGCCAAATTTTCATCTTTTGCGCCCAAAGCTTGAGCCACAAGCACCGAACAACCAACGCCTAAAAAGTTAAAAATCGTAACAAAAAGCCCAAAAATTTCATTTCCAGCGCCCAAAGCACCGACTAAATCTACGCTAACTAGGCTTACCATGTAGGTATTAATCAACCCTGTTGCAAGACGTAAAACCATATCAATATATATTGGAAAAGCTAGGGATTTTAGAGAAAATTTCTTATCCATTATTTTTATTCTCTTTCAAAAAAGTTGCGCCAGTTTAGCTAAATTTCACTGATTTTTAAGTAAAATCCGCCCAAAAACAGCGAAAAAAAGGGGCAAATTTGGCACTCATAGATTTAATAGAAGTTAGCAAAAAATTTGGTGAAAAGGTGATTTTCGACGGCGCAAATTTTAGTATAAACGAAGGCGAACGCGTGGCAATTATCGGCAAAAACGGCGAAGGAAAATCAACCTTAATGAAGATAATTTGTGGCGAATACGAATTAGACGATGGACGCATCATTACGCAAAATGGCATCAAAATACAAATGCTTTCACAAACGCCAAAATTTAACGAAACATTAAATGTAAAAGAGGCATTAAAAGCCGAACTTAGCGAAATTTACGAAGCACTAGATGAGCACGAGCAAATTTTAGAGATGATCGCAAAAGAGCCGCAAAATCAAATTTTAATCAAGCGCGAAGATGAACTAGCCAAATTTATCGCCGCAAAAGATGGCTATGAAATCGATAGTAAAATCGAGCGCATAATCGAACATTTTTCGCTAAAAGAGTATGAAAATCGCGCGATTTGCACTCTAAGTGGCGGGGAAATTCGTCGCGTGGGACTAGGCGCGCTGATACTAAAAAAACCCGATGTTTTGCTGCTAGATGAGCCGACAAATCACCTTGATGTTTATATGGTTAAATTTCTTGAAGATATGCTTTTAGCGGGCTCGCAAACTATAATTTTCGTAAGCCACGATCGCTATTTTATAGAAAAAATCGCAACGCGCACATGCGAAATTGACAATGGCAAAATCGTAAGTTTTGCGGGTGGATACGAAAACTATCTAATCAAAAAACAAGAAATTTTAGCAAGTCTTGCAAAGTCTCATGAGACACTTTTAAAACAGCTAAAAAGCGAAGAAGAGTGGTTAAAAAGAGGCGTAAAAGCGCGTCTAAAACGCAACGAAGGTCGCAAAGAACGCGTATTTGCGATGCGTGAAGCGGCGAAAAAAAATCCATCACAAATAAGAAAAATCAAGCTCGAATTAGAACGCGCAAATTTAAATTTTAACCGCGACGGCCGCGATGGACTAAATAGAAAAAAGATGCTTTTTGAGTGTAAAAATTTAGCCAAATCTTTGGGCGGAAAGAGGCTATTTTCTGATTTTAACGCGCGAATTTTACAAGGCGAAAAAATCGCGATCGTAGGTCCAAACGGAAGCGGAAAATCAACACTTTTAAAGATATTTTTAGGCGAAATTTCACCAGATTGCGGGCAGATAAAAAAGGGCGATATTAAAATCGGCTATTTTGATCAAAAGCGCGAAAATATCGACGATGAAAAGAGTTTGATTGAGAATTTTTGCCCAAATGGTGGCGATCATATCTTTGTGCGCGGACACTTTATGCACGTTTTTGGGTATTTGAAAAATTTCTTATTTCCAAAAGAATTTCTAGATCGCCCAGTCTCTACGCTAAGCGGTGGCGAAAAAAACCGCCTAGCACTCGCAAAATTATTCACCGAGCAATATGATTGCTTGATTTTAGATGAGCCAACAAACGATCTAGACATCGCAACAATCAACATTTTAGAAAGCTATCTATTAAGTTTTGAGGGCGCACTCATAATCGTAAGCCACGATCGCTATTTCACAGATAAAATCGCAAATAAACTTTTCGCGTTTGAAAATGGCAAAATAAACGAAGATTACCACGATTACAGCGAGTATTTAGAGATCTGCGATGAGTTTAACGAGATAGAAAAATATGAAAAACAAGCGCAAAATTTAGATGAAATTTCTAGCGCGAAATCTAGCCAAACGCAAAAAACACAGACAAAATTAACATACAAGCAAACGCAAATTTATGAAAAACACCCGATATTAATCGCAAATTTAGAAGAGAAAATCGCAAATTTAGACGTGATTTTATCAGATCCTGCGCGCTATAATGAGTATGGATTGCAAAAAGCATACGATGAGCAAGAAAAGCTAAAGATAGAGCTTTCGCGCCTTGAAAATGAGTATTTTGAAGTTTTAGAAGTAGCTGAAAATTTAGGAATTTAAATAACAAAATTTCAAACTGCAAAAAACTCGCAAACGCACTTTTGATGCCAAAAATTTAAATTTTGGCATTTTATAATACGAATTTAGACCGATTTTAAAAATTTATTCAGACCATTTTTGACCCAAATATAATTAGCTACCAAATTTACAAATTTATGCACGAAATATCGCAAAATAGGGCAAAACATGGCAAATTTTAAGTTAAATTTCAAACAAATTTATATAGTATCTTTGGACTTTTAGTTAAAGGAGAGACAATGAAAAAGTCTTTATTGTTATTGGGAATTATGTGCTGTTTAGGACTAGCAAATCCGCTAGATCAAATCAAAGACAGCAAGGTGCTTCGCGTTGGTGTTTTAAAAAGCAATCCGCCATTTTCAAAGTTTCAAGATGGCGTATTTGAAGGGTTTGAAATTGAATTTGCCAAAGCAATTTCAAAGGATTTATTAGGCGAAAACGCAAAGATTGAATTTGTTGGCTTAGAGATGTCTGAGCGTTTTAGTTCTCTTCAAGAAAACAGAGTCGATATGACAATCGCAAATATCACAATGAACCCAGACCGCGCAAAATTAGTCGATTTTACGACACCTTATTTTAGTGTAAATTTAGCTGTCGCTACGAAAAAATCGGACAATATTCAAAAGATGAGTGATTTAGCAGAAAAGACGATTTTAGTAGAAAAAGGGACAGATTCTGATAAATATTTCAATAAAATTGGCTACAAAACCAAACTTTGCTCAGCGCGCGAATGCTACAATATGCTAAAAAGCGGACAAGGCGATGGCTATTCAAGCAACAATATCATCACCTCAGCATACCCAATAATCGATCAATCGCTTGAGATTAAAGTCAAAAATATCGGCGAGGCACTTTTTATCTCAATCGCAGTGCAAAAAGGCAACGATACGCTATTAAATTTCTTAAACGAAGAGCTCATAAAGCTTAGCAAAGATGGCTTTTTCAGGAAAAAATATGATGAAATTATCGCACCATTTTACAAAGGCACAATAGATAAAGGCTACTTTTTACTAGAAGATTTATACAACGTCATAGGATAATAGCATTGAAATTTGGTGTAACTTTACGCCAAATTTCATATTTTTATTTTTGTTTTTAGGTCCATAATCATAATTTTAGCAATTTTATAAATGGCAAAAAGAGGTTTATATTTAAACTGCTTTGCCAATAATAAAGCTAGAAATTCCCACGATTTTATTTAAACGTTTAAGCAGAATTTGCAAAATTTTCGCATTTTTGCTATTAAATTTCTCTAAATTTAGTCTATTCATCGGCATTTGATTTCCGCGCATTTTAAATCAGCACAAACTAAGCTTAAAAAACGTATTTATCAAAAATTTAAATTTTCACTCTCACATATGCGCGTTTTGGCGCAGGATAACCCTCTATCGTCAAATTTGGATTATTTGGATCTAAAAAATCGCCCAAACTCTCGCCATAAATCCACTGTGTTTTGCGCTGTTCTTTTGCTAAAGTAGGCGCAGTGCAAAGTAGCTCAAATTCCCTAAATTTCGCCCTTTCACACCAATTTTGTAGTGCGCTAATCGTAGGTATAAAATAGATATTAGATATCTTTGAATAACTATTTTTCGGACACAGCGCAACATCGTCATTTCCATCGATAAACATCGTATCAATAAACGCCTCCCCGCCTCTATTTAGCGCACTTTTGAGCGTTTTTAGCGTCTTGATTGGGTCACTTCTGTGATAGAGCACACCAAGACAAAAAATAGTATCAAATTTATGCTCATACTCGCCAAGCGTCTCCACGCCTAAAAGTTCATATACTATATCGCTTTTAATGAATTTATTTAAAAACAAAAATTGCAAATACGTGCGCACACTAGGGTCGAATCCTACGAGCTTTTTTGCCCCCATCGCGCCAAATTTAAACATATAGTAGCCATTATTACAGCCAACATCGGCGACGATTTTTCCATCTAAATTTAGATGCGGTGCAAGCAGATTAAATTTCATAAAACTTTGCCACTCGCTATCAATAAACGTGCCTAAAATTTCAAACGGTCCCTTGCGCCACGGACGCAAATCCAGCGCGATTTGACGCACTTTTTTACGAATTTCATCGCTAATTTTTTCATCTTTTGTGCCAATGATTCGCACAATATCACCCAATTCACACTCACACGCCAAATCATCAAGCGCACAAATTTCAGAAAATATTCGCGCATTTTCGCCAAAATTTAGCCCCAAAAGCGCATTTTTACGTAAATTTTCAAGCATTTTTTCGCTCCTTTTTTGCTATACTCTGCCAAAAATTTCAAATTTCTCAAGGATAAAAAATGCAAAATAATAGCGAAATTTTACGCGATTTTTACGAAATTTCACGCATTCCAAGATGCACGTTTGAAACAAAAGCGATGCGCGAATTTTTACTAAATTTCGCTTACGAACACGGATTTAGCGCGGTTTGCGATGAAGCTGGGAACATCTACGCGCACCGTGGAACACCAAAAATTTGCCTACAAGCACACTATGATATGGTCTGCGTGGGCGATGCGCCAAACATAAAAATAGTTCAAAAAGATGGATTTTTAAGTGCAAAAAACTCAAGTTTAGGCGCAGACGATGGTATCGGCGTGGCGATTTGCATGGCGATGATGCGCGAATTTAGCGATTTAGAAGTGCTTTTTACAAATGATGAAGAGAGTGGATTGATGGGTGCTAGCTCGTGCGAATTTGAGATTAAATCTAAAAAATTGCTCAATTTAGACAGCGAAAACGAGAATGAAATTTGCATCGGAAGTGCTGGTGGGGTCGATGTAAAATTTAGTCGTAAGATTAGTTTTAGTCCAAAAATTGGGCAATTTTTTAAGCTTTCGACGCGAGATTTTATCGGTGGACACAGCGGAATAGAGATCGCGAAAAATATACCAAGTGCGATTAAAGTTTTAGCAAATTTTATCCGAGAAAATGGCGGAAAAATTGCTAAAATTTCAGGTGGCGAAAGACATAACTCAATCCCAGTAAATGCGCGTGCGATCGCGATCTTTAGCGACGAAAACAGTGCGAAATTTTTTGATAGCAAAGCGTTTAAATTTACAAATAAACAGATAAATATCACTCCGCTAAATGAAAGCAAAATGAGCGCGATTAATGAAAGCGATGAAATTTTAGACTTTTTGTGTGCGTTTCATCAGGGTGTTTATGCCTATGATGAAAATACTATGTGTGCGCAAAGTAGCGCGAATTTGTCGATTTTAAGCATGAAAAATGGCGAAATTTGCGCCGAAGTTTTTGCCCGTTTTATGAAAAAAGAGAGTGCGAACGAACTTAAAAGTAACTTTAAAGCACTTGGAAATTTGGCAAAATTCGACGTGAAATTTGAAAATGAAAGCGCGCCTTGGACACCCGTGGAAACAAAATTTGCAAAAGAAATTTTAAACATAATAAAACGCTTTAATCAAAACGTAAAAATGCACGCGATACACGCTGGATTAGAATGTGGAGTGCTATGCGAAAAGGACGCAAAAGTGGAGGCGGTGTCGATTGGACCGAATATTTTTTCGCCACACACTACACACGAAAGAGTAGAAATTGCATCTGTAAAAAGGTGTGAAAATATTGTGCGCGAAATCGTAAAATTAAGCCAAATTTAGAAAAAAAAAAAACAAAATTTTGATGTAATTTTTGGCTACAAATTCGATACAATACGAAGTTTTTTAATTGAAAAATTTAAAGGAAATTTAATGCAAAGAAATAACAATTTTCAACAACGATACGAAGACGATGAGATTGATTTAATCGAACTTTTTAAGAAAATTTGGGCGTCAAGAAAAACAGTAGCGTTAATAACAGGCTGTTTTACTGCGATTGGAATTTTATACGCGTTAATTGCCACGCCATGGTATCAAGCAACGGCTACTTTTGAACCAGGCGGATATCTTAGTGGAGATAATAAAAAGTATTTTAATGATAAAAAAATATTTGTTGAAGATATAAAGATTAGATATATAGACTCTTTAAAATATGCAAAAAATATGGATTTTGTGGTAAAAAAAGCAGAAGAGATTAAAGACAACGATAAACTTTTCACAATAGAAGTCATAGGCAAAAGCAATGAGATAGTAACATCAATAGTAAATGATATTTTAAAAGATCTACAAAATATGGACAAGCCATTTATTGATGAATATATTTTAGATAAGAAAAATGCAATCGCTCAAATTGATAGACAAATATCTAATATGAATAATATTCAAATACAAGATTTAAAAAATCGTATTGATTATATGGAAAAAATACAACTTCCAAGATTAGATGAGCAGATAAAATATATGGAAAATAATACAATAGAAAGTGCAAAAAGAGAGATAGAAATTTTAGATAAAATCACAATCCCAAGGACAAATGAACAAATAAATTTAGTAAAAGAAAATCTAAAACAATACAAAGACAATTTAAAAATCTATGAAAAAAACGCAATCAAAAATAACGAATTGCGCGCGGTCGTAGCACTAGATGAGAGATCGATATTAAATTTAATAGTAAATAATGAGAAAAATTTAATTGATTTGCAAAAGGATTTAAATCTCATAGAGATATCTACAAGACCAAATTTAAACGATAAATTAGATAAGCTAATAAACATTGACCTACCAGCGCTATACGCACAAAAAGACGAAATATTATCTCATCAATTACCTCTATTAAAATCTGAATTAAATGATTTGCAAAAAAATAAAATCAGCAAACTAGAAGATGACAAAAAAGTACTCGAATTAGCCCTAAAACCATATAATTATTCGCCAATCAAAATAGTATCAAATATAATCACATACGAAAATCCTGTAAAACCTAAAAAATTCCTCATAGTTGTGATTTCATTTTTCGTTGGATTTATGATATCTATTTTTGGTGTGCTAACAGTTGGCGCGTTAAGAGAGAAGATAAAAAATTAGACGTAGGAAATTTGTGTAATGCTAGTTTTAGGTGAAAAATATAAATTTACAAAGCTTGAATTAGATCGTTTAAGGCGCAAATTTCCACAAATTAGTTTTGTTAAATATGCCGGTCGTTCATCGCGCGAAGTACGCCTTGAAATCGAGGCACTTTTAAAAGAAAACTCATATAAATATTTAGTTATAAATACTCGCGTAGCAGTTGATGCAAAGATGATAAAATTTCTAACGCTATTGCAGTTTCGCTTCCGTCTGCGTCGCATAAAGATCATCACGATCGAGAAATTTTTAGAGAAATTTTTAGAGAAATGCTATATCCCACAAGACGATCATGACCTAAAATTTCTAAGCGATATCAAGCCATACAACGCATTTGAATATTTGATGAAACGCGCAATTGACTATATTGGCGCAAGTGTGTTGTTGGCTTTAAATTTTGGAATTAAATTTTATGTTGCTAAAAAGATCGCAGAGCAATCGCCTGGAAGCTTATATTATATTCAAAAACGCGTTGGGCTAAACACTTGCACATTCAATTGTCGCAAATTTCGTTCTATGCATGAAAATTCAAAACACAACCCTTACACAAAAGAAAATGATGAGAGGGTTTTTACTTTTGGAAGTTTCATGCGTAAAACTCGTATTGATGAAATACCTCAATGCATAAATATATTGCGCGGAGAGATGCATCTCATAGGACCGCGCGCTGAATGGGATATTTTGGTAAGAAACTATGAGAAAGAAATCCCATACTACAACGAACGCCACTTGGTTCGCCCTGGCATTACAGGTTGGGCCCAGGTAAATTACCCATATGGCGAAAACACCGAAGACGCAAAACAAAAATTAATGTATGATTTATACTACATAAAGCATTGGTCGTTATGGCTAGAGATAAAGACGATATTTAAAACCGTCTTAATTGTCATTAATAAAAAAGGGATATAAAAGGCATAAAATTTTTATTATTAGTAAAATATACTCACCAATAATAAAAATGTAATTTGAATATTTTTATACTTTTAATTTTTGTAATTTATTTTCTTAAAAATTCATATATTAGTTTAATTATAAAATTAGGCATAATTCTAATGCTAAATTTTAAAATAGAATTTCGTAAAAATTCATAAAAATTTAAAAATCCCATTTTATAAAACAACCATGAAACTTTTAATTCATTTATCGCATATTTCAGTCCTTGGCGCCTTAAAAGTTGATTTTGCCCAGCTCTCACATTTACGAGAACTTCCTGTATATTATAAAATTTATATCCTTTTAAAAGCATTCTAACCCAAAGATAATAATCTTCAATTAAAAACATTCTTTGATAATTTCCAGCATCTAAAACAGCTGATTTTTTAAACATTACGGCTACATGATTTATAGGACTTCTATTTTTTGCAAATTTTAAAATATCATCATGATTTTGTGGTAGTTTTCGATATGAATAAGTATATCTTTCATCATTTTCAAACTCACTAATCCAACCACTGCATACATCTATATGCGGAAATTCTTTAAAAATTTTAATTTGTTTTTTAAATCTATCACTCAATGCAATGTCGTCTGTATCCATTCTAGCAACTAATTCATTTTTACACTCTTTTAAGCCAATAGCAAGAGCATCACCTAATCCTACATTTTTTTCCAATTTTACAACTTTTAAAACATTTGGCAACTTTTTTCGCCATTTTAATATCGTTTCATAAAGTTCATCTGTTAGTTTTCCATCTTCAATCAACACTATTTCATTCGGCTTAACATTTTGTTCATCATAAATACTTAACATGGCTCTATTAAAAAAATCCGGTTTTTCTTTAAAATAAATTGAGATAAGAACAGAAAAATTCATTTATACTTCTTTTTTGATTTTTTACATTTTTTTAATAATATACTTATAGCTTTATATGATTTAATTTGACATATGACTTATTATCATAAAAGCAATTTAAAAACCTAGATATTATTAAAATTATTTTAATTTTTTATTAATCAACAATAAATTCTGGCTTATCACCATAACCTAAAATCCAAGAATATAATCTATTATAAGAATAATTAAAATTACTAATATCATAATGATTTTTCATATATGTATACCCATTTTCTCCTAATTTATTTATCTCTTGTTTTTTTATAGATAATGCTAAACCTATTGCTTTTTTTAATTCAATTTTATCTGGTTTAATATACCATCCAAATTGCATTTTGTCAATTTCTTTAAATGGGGTCGCGGTAGTAGTAATTACGGGAGTTTTTTGTCTATAACTTTCTAAAACAGTCATACCAAAACCTTCATTAAATGATGGCAAAACACAAATATCGGCTACATCAAAAGCAGAATTCTTATTACTTTCTTTAAAATATCCTAATAAAAATACATTGTCTTGTAAATTATTTGCAATTATTTTATTTTTTAGTTTTTGAGTAAATTTTGTATCTCCGCTACCAGCTATTAATAAAACAGCACTTTTATTATATATTTCAGAAAATACTTCTATTAATAAATCAATGCCTTTTTGAGGATCTAATCTACCAAGATAAAGAAAAATTCTTCTACCATCAGCCAATCTTAATAATTTATTTTTTGTTGTATCGTTAATTAATATGCGCTCATTAAAATCAACAGCATTACAAATTACAGCAATTTTTTGTTTTAGTAAACAAAAATCTTTAATAAATTTTACTTCTTGTTGTGTTAATGCATGAATAATATCTGCACGTTTATAGCAAAATTTAACATACAAAAATTTTGCAATTAATTTCTTGATTTTGCTTTTTTTAAGACCATTAGGGTGAAATGAACCATGCGGAGAAATTACAACTGGCTTTGATGTAAAAAGCGATAAAATAATATGCAAACCCCAAGCTCCATGAAAATGGATTATATCATAACTTCGTGTAATATTTCTAAATGAGAATATTACTTTAAAAAATCCTTTTGTATTTAAATTTAAAACCTTGCTATTAGGAAATAAGTTTAATAATTCATTCGTTATAGTTTTTATTCCACCGGTTTCATCATTCAAAATATGTAAAATTTTAATACTCATATTGTCAATACCCCTTAATATTGCTTCTTCATATTGCCAATCAATAATAATCCTACATAATAAAATGACATATATGCAATTGGAAAAATTGAAATCAATCCTGAAATTAAAACTGGCAATAGAAATAAAACATTATCTTTTAATTTTTTTCTAATCAAAATATATAAAATGTATATATAAACAACAAACCAAATAAAACCCATTTCAATAATTAGACCAAATAAATTATGACTTCCTATGTTTATTACATCAATTGAATTACCAGAACCTATACCAAATAAAAAAGTCAATAAAGAAGTATTATAAAAAAATATATTTATAAATTCATTTAAAATATATAGCTTTGTTAAAAAACTTACATCATCAGATATAAGATGTATTAAAATAGCTATAAAAAGAATTAAAGAAATAAAAAAAATTATTTTAAAAATTTTATATTTATTATATTTCTT
The DNA here is from genome assembly GCA_963541085.1 of uncultured Campylobacter sp. Classification (GTDB taxonomy): domain Bacteria; phylum Campylobacterota; class Campylobacteria; order Campylobacterales; family Campylobacteraceae; genus Campylobacter_B. The sequence continues at coordinate 3,642 of CAUTSW010000004.1, read as the reverse complement.
AAAATATTTTATTAACAAATACAACATGAATGTGATATAAACAGTTCTTGAAAATGTAAATGCAAGCAAAATTATACATAAAAATAAATATAATGAATTATATTTTAACATTCCAAAGTGTTTATTAAAAATAGTAATAAACATAAATAAGCTCAAAACATGCAATCCAACAAAATTAGAATCTATATAAAGTAAGCTATGCATTTTAAATGAATAAATTCCAAAAGATAAGCCGTCATTATAAATAATATTCATTAAAAATCTATAAAATGCTTCAATTAATAATAAAAACATATTAAACTTTATAAAATACTCACTCAATAATTTATAATCTAAACTTTTTTTATTTATAAAAAAATACAAAATACAAATATATAACAAAGACATAGTATGTCTAGAAATCTCGTTTAAGATTCCATATTTCAATCCATAATAAATATTTTGAAATAGTAAAATTAATAAAATTGGCAGTATACCAAATACTAATATTTTAAAAGATTTGTCACACATTTTTTTTCTATGTAAAATATTTATAAAAAATAACAAAACAGATAAAATAAAAATAATATATATTGGACTAAGGTATTTATTTAAACCAACTAAAAAAAATCCAGAAAAACAAATCATAAAATAAATAATAAATAAATTCTTTCTATTATACTTATAAATTAACTCCATAAAAAAATACCTCTATATTATTTATACAAAAACTGTTTTAATTTTTTAATTAAAATATATTTAATACTATTAGCTTGTGGACAAATTTTAATATTATTTTTAAATGGAGTTGTTTTAGAAATACTAGAGATAATTAATAAAAACATTCTTCGATAATTGTATTGTATGTATTGCTCAAAAATAGATTTTTCTTTTAAAAAATTTTGGATTTTTACATTTAATTCATATGCTTGTGAAATACTTTTATGCACATTATATTTATTGGTTGTAATTGAAAATTCATTATTTCTGTTATAATAATAAAGTATCTTATTTACATATTGAATATTATTAGCATAATAAAATAATTGTAAACAAATATACAAATATTCGCCGTATGAAAATTTTAGAAATTTAATTTTTTTATATAAATCATTTTTAATAATTTTATTACATAAACCGAGATTTAAATAACCAGATAAAAGAAAAATTATCATATTTGATTTATTATTTTTATATTTTTTGCAATTTTTATTTACCAAGATATCCGTATCCGTCTCTTTTGCTTTTTTTAGCATAGAACTAACCACATATTTAATTCAACCCAGTCATCACTATCGATAAATAAAATATATTCTCCATTAGCAATATCTAAACCATTTTTACGAGTTATACTTGAACCGCTATTTTGAGCGTTGTTTATAATTTTAATATCATCTTTTCTATTTGGATATTTTGTTAAAGTATCAGATAAAACCTGCATAGAATTATCAGGCGTGCAGTCATTTACAAAAATATATTCGATATTTTTATAATCTTGTTCCATTAAAGTTATTGCGCACTTTGCTATAAATTTTTCTACATTATAAATAGGAACTATTATACTCACATCGTAATTTTTCAATATTTTCTCCCAAACATCACAACCACACCAAAAATACACGTCAAAAAATATCCAAATCCAAGCCCAACTACCGCACCAATTGCGCCGTACGCTGGAATAAAATAAAGATACGCCAAAACAGCCCCCGCCAAAGCCAAAGCCCATTTAAAAATCAGAAATTTACCCAATTTCATTTTAATTATATATAAATTTAAAGCTTCATTTGCAAAAATAAATGGCAAAACAAACAATAAATATCTAAAAATTTCTATTGCACTGCTAAATTTTGCACCAAATATCAAAGATATAAAAAATGGTGCAAGAAAATAGACAACAATAGAAGTAAAACTAGCCAATAAAAACATACCAAGTGTTAAAACCAAAGTATTACGTTTAATAATCTTAATATCATCAAATTTATAAATAAATAGCGGCGCAAACGACATTGCAATAATCGGCGAAACAGCTGTTATTGTCGCCAATAATTGCAAAGCAGATGTATATAATCCAAGCATAAAATTATCAGTTAAATTTTTTACCATAATAACATCCGCTCGCCAAAAAATACACATAAAAATAATTCCGGCAAAAAATGGCAAAGCCTCTTTTAAAAGCCTCTTAATCTCACCAAAATTAAATGTAAAAAATAGCTCTTTATTGATAAATCTATAAACATACAAAAGCCCACAAGACATAATCACACTATCACATAAATAAACCAATGCATAAAGATATATATTTTTTACACCGCAAAAATACATCGTCAATAACGCAACCATTTTTGTTATTAATAAAGCAATAGATATCACGCTTCGATATTTTATCATTGTCTGAGATTGTAAAAATGCTGTAACAATTCCAAAAGCCTCATCTAAAAGTATAGAAAATCCAAGAATAAGTGCTAAATAAAAAATTTCCACACCATCTTTAAAATAAACAAAAAGCAAAAAAATAATAAAAGCAAATATTGATGCACAAAATCTAATAATAAATCCATTTCCCATTAAATTTTTCCGCTCCACGCCAGTTGCACTCACTAAAAGTGGCACCATAATTTCAGCAGGATTTATACAAGAAAAAGATTTGAAAATAACAACAAGAGCCAAAATATACTGAAATATACCATATTGTTCTACGCCTAAAACGCGCGCTAAAACAAAAGCAACAACAATGCCACTCACCATTTTAGCGCCATGCTCAAACAATAACCAAGATATATTTTTTGCGATTTTTGCTTTATTGTTCATCTAAAACCCTGCAAAGCTCCATTTTATAATAAAAGTCGAGAGTGTATCTAAAATTTATAAAATCTATACTTAAAAAATATTTTCAATAAAGTAAGATAATTTGTTAAAAGACTTGACCTATTTTTACAAAGCCAAGCCTTTGAAATCATAAAAATTTAGTTTTTAAATTTCTACTCTTTTGGTGCGATCATATCCTCAGGTACGACCCATGCATCAAACTCTTGCGCGCTTAAAAGCCCCGAATTTATCGCCTCTTCGCGTAAAGTTGTGCCATTTTTATGCGCAGTTTTTGCGATCTTTGCCGCATTTGCATAGCCAATATGCGGATTTAGCGCAGTCACCAACATCAAACTTTCGTGCAAAAGTTTGCCGATTTTTGCTTCATTCGCGCTAATTCCATTCACACAATTATCATTAAAGCTCACCATACAATCAGCCAAAAGACGGATAGATTGAAGCAAATTATACGCCAAAACAGGCTTAAACACATTAAGCTCGAAATTTCCTTGTGATGCCGCAAAGCCCACAGCAACGTGGTTTCCAGCTACTTGCACGGCGACCATAGTTACCGCTTCGCTTTGCGTAGGATTTACCTTGCCAGGCATTATTGAGCTTCCAGGCTCATTTTCAGGGATGTTTATCTCGCCGATACCGCATCTTGGACCACTAGCCAACCAGCGAATATCGTTTGCGATTTTCATCAAATTCGCACTAAGTCCATTGAGTGCACCACTTAAAAAAACCTCAGCATCATGGCTAGTTAGTCCGTGAAATTTGTTTGGATGAGATCTAAATTTAAACTCACTAGGCGCGATTTTATTTAGAGTTTCGCTTACCATTTCGCTAAATTTCGGA
>CAUTSW010000003.1:0-42174 GCA_963541085.1 uncultured Campylobacter sp. | reverse complement strand
ACCATCCATTTGTGCAGCACCAGTAATCATGTTTTTAACATAATCGGCGTGACCTGGACAATCTACGTGAGCGTAGTGACGAGTTTCTGTTTCGTACTCAATATGTGAAGTTGCAATTGTAATACCGCGCTCTTTTTCCTCTGGAGCATTATCAATATTATCATAATCTTTAAGTTCGGCAAGACCTTTTCTTGATAAAACAGCAGAAATCGCAGCAGTTAAAGTAGTTTTACCATGATCAACGTGACCAATTGTACCAATGTTAATATGTGGCTTACTTCTATTGTATTTTTCTTTAGCCATATCATTCCTCCATAATTAAATGAAATTTAAAAACTAAATTCAAGTCCGTATATTTTTAATTGCTCTTTCAAATGGAGCTCATAGCGGGATTTGAACCCACGACCTCTTCCTTACCAAGGAAGTGCTCTACCCCTGAGCCATATGAGCACATGGCATTAAGAAAGTAGAAACTAATATACAAACAACATAAAACTAAATTCAGGATTAACTAAAAGTGCATAAAATTTAATACACAGCTCCCAGTAAAATCCAAATGGAGCGGGAAACGGGGCTCGAACCCGCGACCCTCAGCTTGGAAGGCTGATGCTCTAGCCAACTGAGCTACTCCCGCATAACAATGGTGGTGAGACGTGGATTCGAACCACGGAAGACATAGTCAGCAGATTTACAGTCTGCCCTCGTTGGCCGCTTGAGTATCTCACCTTAAACATTAATAAGTTATTTTGGTATTTTCTGGTCAAACACTGTTACAAAATGGAGCTGGTGAACGGACTTGAACCGCCGACCCACTGCTTACAAGGCAGTAGCTCTACCAACTGAGCTACACCAGCATAATTTTTGAAAGCGTAATTATATAAAAAAAAATCCTATATGTCAATACATTTTTACTATTTTATGTCAATATTTGTAGCTTGTGATATATTTCCATATGCATCTATGTTACGCAATACCACTTTTTTATCATGTAAATTTGCATTGTTTAGATCTGTTTTTATTGTAAAATTTCCATTTTCATCACTTTTACTCATAGCAATATTTTCAAAATTATTGTGTATATCTACACTATAAACGCCAACATCAAAACAATCACTACAAAGCTCGCTATTACCGGTTACATCTAGCACTTTTCCACTCACTTGATTACCATCAAATTTCACATTTTCAAATGTAGTTTCGTTATCAAATTTAAATGTCAAATTAAAGAAAAATTCATGCGGCGATTTACTCTTATCCTTGCTAATAAAATTTGCGTAAAATGTATACTGACCCTCAATCTTAAAATTATTCGTGCAGATGAAATATAACTTTTGCGCATCCTCTTTTATAACACCAGCAAGCTCAATCATCTCATCAAAAATAAAATCCTTAAATCCAACTAGATAAAATTTTGCCTCAAATTCATACTTTGAAATAAAACTAAACACCGGATTTACCTCATTTGTATAAAAAGCCTTTAAAATTTGATAATCCTCTTCGTGCTTTTTCATTGCATCGATTTTTATGCCAATCGCATCAATAAATTCAACGCCACTTTTATCGTAATTTTTAACCAAATCAAAATCCAGCACATCAATAGGCGAAAATGCGGCTTGATGGTCTATTTTTGGTATCTTAATCACAATCTTTTGTTTAAAAATTTCCTTACCATTCTCAAAAACAAGCACAGTAAAACCAAATTTGGTATCATCCTTAACGTGTTTTAGCTCAAAAAAACAATCACCCTCGCTGTTAGCAAAATTCTTAGCAAAATGCATCTTACAATCAATATCTAGCAAGCTCACTTCACGCTCAGGCATAGTTTTGACATTAATGCGAATATCGTTAAAATTGCATACATAAAGATTAACTCCATTTTGAAGAGATGGGGTTACGTTGCCATTTCCTATCAAAGGCATAACAAAAATTTCAGCCTCATCAAATGCATTTAAAGGCAAATTTTCATCAGAATTTATATGTTCTTTTTCATTTGTTTTAGAATAAAGCCCAAATTTGGCGCGAATTTCATCCAGCTCATAATCGTGTAAAAAATCATAACTTCCAACGTTTTCTAGATAGCTTTTATCAAATTTAATTCTCACGCCCGGTTTAAAATTTGTTTGTGAATTTTTAAGAGTTATTGTCGCTTTTGCATCAAGTGAGCGCGACCAGACGCTATCATCCAATAATATCAAATCGCCCAAATTTAGGTGCGCATCAGGTCGCCCATCAAAATATCTTTTAACAAGTTCGCCATTTAATTGGGTTACAATTCCGATAACATGTTCCATAAAATTACGCCTCTATTTTGAAGATTGTATATCTTATCTAAATAAATATTAAATTTATATTTTAGACGCAATCAATTCAATAGGATTTATACAACGCACAGATGAGTCTATCAAATTTAACGAATTATTTATCTGCATTCTACACGCGCTACACTCAGCAGATACGACCAAAGTCTGCGTTTGCGCGATGAGATTAGCCTTTCGCAAGCCCGATTTTCGCGCTATTTCGTAGTTTGAGCTTTGCATCGTAACACCACCAAATCCGCAACAAACATTCTCTTCGCTTTGCTCTATTATCTCGAAATTTTGCGCAAGCAAATTTCGTGGTTCGCGCCAAATTCCTTGCATTTTTCGCGCATGACAGGGATCGTGATATGTGATTTGCATTTTTTTGGCTGTTTTATCTGTGAAATTTTGCGCCAAAATTTCGCGCAAAGGCGTAAATTTATCAAAATACTCTGTCGCCAAAAATATCTTTTGCGCTACATTTTTTGCGCGAATTTGCCAAGCTGGCTCATCAAAAAATAGATGCTCATAATCTACCCTAATCATCGCCGAACAAGTCGCCTCAGGTACGATAATAGCGTCTAAATTTTGTAATTCGCGTTCAAAATATTCGATATTAAATTTCGCCCATTTTTTTGTACTTTTTAAATCACCCGTAAAATATGCCGGCGCACCACAGCACTTTTGTTTTTTCATCAAATTTACATTTAATTTCAACGCCTTGCAAATTTTAAGTAGCCCCTCGCCAATCGACGTATAAGAGTAATTTCCCATGCAACCAATAAAAATCCCGACGCATTTTTCACCGCCATTATCGATAAAATTTGGATGAGAATTTAAAAATGATCGCTTAGCAACGCTTGGTAAAAGACGCTCTTTTTTCAAAAACGGCATTGCAAATTTCGGACGCATTTCGCTATTAAATTCCGCGTCAAATCCCGCGCTTTTTTTGATATCAAAAGCACAGCTTTTAAAAACATAACCGAATTTCGCTACCAAATTTAAAACAGAGCGATGCCCTAAAAACCAAAAAATTACCCGCTTATAAAATGCAATGCCAAATTTATCCGCAATATCACTACGCACACGCTCAATAGCCTCATCTACACGCAAAGAATTTGGACAAACATCGACGCAATTTGTGCATAAAAAACAGCTTTCAAAGATACTTTTTGCATTTTTATCAAGCTCTAAATCACCGCGCGAATACGCCCCAAGCAGATCTAAAAACCCACGCGGAGAGTTGGTCTCCTCGCGCTTTACATCATAAATCGTGCAAACTTGAATACACTTTCCACACTTTACGCACGAATCGCTAATTTTTAAAAAGTCAAATTTTGCCATTATATTGTCTTTGAAAAACGTTTATCATCGCTTAATAAATACTCATCAAAACACATTGCGATATTGCGGATGAGTAGCGTCCCGGTGGGCGTAACGCTAATTTTTTCAGGAGAAATTTCAACAAATTCGCTAAATTTTTCTAGCGCAATTAATTCGCGCGCAAAATGTTCATCAAATTTAATCCCAAACTCACTCTCCACAGCGCAAATATCCACGGCAAAATTTGCCATCAATCCCATAATCACGCGTTTTCGCAATAAATCTTCACGCCCTAGCAAAATTCCCTTGCAAAATGGCAATTTCCAATCATCAATCGCCTGTTCATACTCGTCCATGCTTTTAAAATTTTGCGCGTAGAAATTTGCCCCTTCACCAATACTAGTAAGCCCCACGCCGATCAAATCTGCACCACCTTTTGTCGTGTAGCCTTGGAAATTTCTGTGAAGTTGGCCATTTTGCAAAGCCAAAAACAGCTCATCATCAGGCTTTGCATAGTGATCCATGCCGATCATTTTATAGCCATTTGATGTGAGAAAATCGTGTGTAAATTTGAGAATCTCGAGCTTAAATTTCGGGCTTGGTAGAGTGCTCTCATCAAATTTTCGCATACTCTTTTTTACCCACGGAACATGCGCGTAATTAAAAATCGCATAGCGGTTTGTCTCTAGCTTTAATGATAGCTCAAGCGTCTTTTTAAAACTATCAAAAGTCTGCAACGGAAGCCCGTAAATCAGGTCAATATTTACAGATTTTACGCCATATTTTCGCGCCAAATTTATCGCATTCATCGTCGTATCAAACGGCTGAATGCGGTGGATCTCTTTTTGCACGCGCTCATCAAAATCTTGCACGCCAAAGCTAATTCGGTTAAATCCGTGTTCATGCAAAACTTTCATCTGATCTTCGTTTAAAAACCGCGGGTCGATCTCACAGCTAATCTCGGCATCATCGGCGAAATTTGGAAAGTGTTTTTTAATGTTGCAAATGTGAAGGTCAAGTTGCACTGCGCTAAAATAAGTCGGCGTTCCGCCACCAAAATGCATCTGCGTGACCTTACGCGAAGTGTCTAAAAAGCGCGACAAAATCTCCATTTCGCGCTCTAAATAGCCAATATAGCGATCCATTTTGTCAGTCTTGCCGGTATAAATTACATTACAACCGCAAAAATAACAGGCGCTTTTGCAAAATGGCATGTGAAAATAAAGAGAGAGCGGAGTTTGCGCATTTTGCGACAAAAGAGAATTTTCATACTCGCTAAGGCTAAAATTTCGACCAAATTCTAACGCCGTCGGATAGCTCGTATAGCGTGGACCGGGGCGAGAAAATTTGGCATAAGCGTCAAAATCTAACTGCATTTTTTACCTTTTTGTAATTTCGTTTAAATTTACGAATAAATTTGGATGTTCTAGCTTGACGCTTTCGACGACTTTATCTAAATCAATATGAAAAATCGCCACACCCTCATCTTGATTTGAAATTTGCGAAATTTTATCGATACAAACCGCCCACGCATCGCCAAAATCAATAGGAATTTGTTTTAAAATACTCTTTTCTAGGCGCAAATCGAAATTTTGCCTAGCCAAATTTCGATAAGATCCCAAAAATCGGTTTAAATTTGGAAGCGACATCATCGTGTAAATTTCGTCATTTTCATCTACGCCAAACCACGGTGTGGCATTCTTCCATGAGCCTGATTTTAGCGTTAAAATTTTGTCGCTTGTGTTTGAAAATTTGCTTTGATCTAAATTTTCATTTATAGGCTCTTTTTTGCTAACGCGCTCATCGCAACACAATTTAATATCAAAAATCGTCCGTCCGCGACGTTTAATCCCAAAAACAGAGCTTATTTCATCGATTTTTTTTGAAATTTCGCTTTTTTTCGCCATTAATCATTCCTTTTACTATCGAGCCAAACCATCACGCCCTTTTGCGTATGCAAGCGATTTTGAGCCTCTAAAAATATCTCATCTGCATGAGCCTCAAAGACCTCATCGCTAATCTCATACCCGCGATAAGCCGGCAAACAATGAAGCACAATCGCCTTTTTATGCGCTAATTCCATCATTTTTTTATCGATACAAAAGCCAGCGAAATTTTTAACCTTGCGCTCTTTTTCATCTTCTTGCCCCATTGAAATCCAAGTATCACTCGCGACCACATCCGCGCCACTAATCGCCTCTTTTGGATCGTTTAAAATAGAAATTTTCGCCCCAGAAATTTTAGCGTTTTGCAATGCCATCTCAATTATACGGCGATCTGGCTCGTAGCCTTTTGGCGTAGCGACGCGAATCTCAAAACCCATCTTGCTAGCAAGCATAAGCCAAGAGTGAGCCATATTGTTTCCATCGCCAATATAAGCGATAGTTTCGCCACTAGCGCGCTCTTTCATCGTAAGAAAATCGGCCATCAACTGCACCGGATGAAACTCATCACTAAGCCCATTTATCACAGGGATTGTGGCAAATTTGGCAAATTCATTTAGATCGCTTTGTTTATAAACACGTAGCATCGCCATATCAACCATGCCTGAGAGCACGCGCGCAGTATCGATTATAGGCTCACCGCGCCCTAACTGGATATCTTTTGAGCTTAAAAATATAGCGTGACCGCCTAATTGATACATTCCAACTTCAAAGCTTGTGCGAGTACGAGTTGAGCTTTTCTCAAAAATCATCGCAAGAGTTTGCTCTTTTAAATATGGTTTATGGATATTTTGTTTTGTCTCTTTTTTGATCTTTTCGCCAAGTTCTATCATCTCTAAAATTTCTGTTTTGCTAAAATCATTTAGTGTCAAAAAGTGTCTCATTAATGCTTCCTTAAAATTTGCGCGATCTCTTTTGCGTGGTAGCTAATAATCATATCAGCCCCCGCACGTTTAATGCTAGTTAGCGTCTCTAACATCACGCGTTCATAATCTATCAAATTTAATCTGCTTCCTGCCTTTAAAAGCGCATATTCGCCACTAACATTATACGCGCAAATCGGCAAAAGAGTGCGCTCACGAATATCGCGGATAATGTCTAAATACGAAAGCGCTGGTTTTATCATCAATATATCTGCGCCTTGTTTTTCGTCTTCTAAACTCTCACTAATCGCTTCAAATCTATTGGCAGGGTCCATTTGATAACTTTTTCTATCGCCAAAGCTAGGGGTTGATTGCGCCGCGTCGCGAAATGGACCATAATATCCGCTAGCAAATTTAGTCGAATACGCCATTATAGGTAAATTTTCATAGCCGTTTTTATCTAATGCTGTTCGCAAAGTCTCTATTATGCCATCCATCATACCGCTTGGGGCGATGATATCTGCGCCGTTTTTTGCGTGGATCAACGCTTGACGAGCTGAAATTTCTAGCGTGGCATCATTATCTACGCTTCTTGTTTTTGGGTCTAAAATGCCACAATGTCCATGATCTGTGTATTCACAAAAGCATAAATCTGTAATTACGATAAGCTCAGAATGTGCCTCTTTGATTGCACGAAGTGCGGTTGCGATTATGCCATCATCGCTTAATGCGTCGCTTCCGATGCTGTCTTTTAAGCTAGGAATTCCAAATAAAATTACCGCTTTTATCCCTAAATCAACAAGCTCGTCACACTCTTTTAAAAGCTCATCAATACTAAAATGATAGACGCCTGGCATCGCTGGAATCTCTTTGCGAATACCGCTACCTTCAACAACAAACAAAGGATAAATAAAGTCATCAACACCAAGCAAAGTCTGCCTAAGCATATCTCTAAAAGCCGAATTTAGCCTTAATCTTCTAAATCTTTTAAACATTAATTTTCCTTTTTTTGATATTATACGCGCGTTAGTTTATCACAAATGGAGCAAATTTTGGCAATTAAAATTGAAATTTCTAGCGTGGCAAATTTACCAACAAGGTTTGGAAATTTCCGCGTAATATCTTTTAAAGAGAGCGAAAAAGAGCATTTAGTTATTTTTAAAGATGAGATCAAAGCAGACGAGATTATAAATGTGCGAATACACTCTGAGTGCCTAACGGGCGATGCGCTTGGGAGCTTAAAATGCGATTGTCGTGACCAGCTAATTTACGGGCTTGAATACATTAATAATCACGGCGGAATGGTAATTTATCTGCGTCAAGAAGGGCGAAATATCGGGCTTTTAAACAAAATAAACGCCTACGCACTTCAAGATAAAGGCTTTGATACAATCGAGGCAAATCATCAATTAGGATTTCGCGCAGATGAGCGAAATTACGAGATCGTCGATTTTATTTTTAGACATTTTGGCATCAAAAAAATCAATCTTTTAACAAACAATCCAGAAAAATTAGAGGCAATTCACAGCGCGCAAATTATCTCGCGGATACCAATTATAATTAAACCAAACATCTACAACGAAAATTATCTTAAAACAAAGCGCGAGAAAATGCGCCACATGTTAGATCAAGAGCAAAACTAATGCCAACAAATTTCAATGAAAACTGCGCGAGATTTTGCCAAATTTTAGCCGAATTTAACGCAGTGCATTCGCTTAGCAATTATGATGATTTTAAAGAGCAAATAGACGATAGCTTAGCTGGGCTAGATTATGTTTTAAACGATGAAAATTTCGCACCAAAAACAGCTATTGATGTAGGAAGCGGGGCTGGATTTCCTGGATTTATTTTGGCGATGGTAACACCTGAAATTTCATGGCATCTGTTTGAGCCAAATCCTAAAAAATCGGCGTTTTTGATATACACTAAGCTAAATTTAGAGCTAAAAAACATAAAAATTCATCGTGCAAAAATAGAAAATGAGCCAAAATTTCACGCGGATTTAATCACGTCAAGAGCCCTAGGGAAGATCGATTTTTTGCTTAAAATTTGCGCTGGATTTTTCGATGAAAAAAGTAAATTTTTACTCTACAAAGGTAGCACAGCAAAAGATGAATTTGCCAAATTTAATGCGCAAATTTATAACGGTAAAAACAACCGAAATTACGTAGTTTTAAAAGGAATAAAATGCAGTTTATAGGTGTAGATTATATTAAATATGAAAAGCTAAATTTCGCCCACGATTTAGCGGGACTCAAACAAAAAAATGTGCTTTTTAAATTTGATGAAAATTTAATTCGCGCGGCAAAAAACGATGCGAATAATCCAAATTTTAGCATCGTTTGCGTTGATGAAAATGAAATTTTATTGGCAAATGCGGCTGGGGCGAAATTTATCGTTTTGCAAAATGAAAACCTTATCAAATGGGCGGTAAAAATGGCTGAGTTTTATCTATTTGACGCAAAAATCGCCATCATCGCAAACGACACAAATTGCGCCAAAACATTTGCAAATTTGGGCGTAGATTGCATTATTTTGCGTAGCGCGATAAATTTTGGCTTTTAATTTTTTTACTCAAATTAGCTTGTAGATTGCGTATTTCCAATCTACAATTAGGCTTTTATTTAAGCACTCGCTCATCTCTTTTAAAATAAATTTTTTGTGTTTTTATATCTTGTTCTGAAATATCAAACTAAATGGAAATTTATCTATGGCGTGTAATTTTAATAATTAGCGGCTCTTTGTCGCGGTCCCTTAAAATCTTGTTTTTTGTTAAAATATCGTTTTTTAAATTTGTATTTTATACTTTTAATCCTTTTCATAAATTTCCATTGCAAATTCAGGTCGTATCGTTTATCCACAATGGGAAAAGATTTTAAATTCTCAAATTTAAACTCAAATTTGCAAAGATTTCACGCAAAGAATAAATTTAAATTTGTAAATTCACTTGTTTTATCACTAAACTTTTATTTCAACATATTTTTCAGTAGATAATATATCGGCACAATTTGCCATATCTTTATCGATCAAATCGCGATTTTTCTAAGTTTTGCATAACTCCAATTTAGCTTTTGCTTCTCTTTTGATTATTAAAGTATGTTGTAACTTTTTGGTAAATTATCAATATTTATATTTTTTTGTAAAAAATATTTTTTAACTTCTTTATAAATTTCATCGTTATACAAATAGACTAAATAATACCTAGCCGATAATAATGCACCATACATAGGCACGGTGTGGTGTGGTTTATTAACCTGTATAAATGGAAATATTTTAAAATTTTTCAAGCTTTTACTTGTAAATATATAAAAAAGAAATTTTAGTATCAAATTTGCAAGATAGAATGAAATCAAAAAAATACATTTATAGATTTTTTCATTGTGCATTGAGTAAAAAATGGTCTCGCCAATTCGTCTTCTAATATTTTACATTGTCTTTTTAATTTTCCGTAATCGTAAAATTCAATATATTTATTTGTTAATTTTATTTTATGATTTTTAAATTTGAATTTTTGAAAAATTGCGACGATGATAATATAGCCCATAGGTATCAAACTTAACCAAAGCAACTCTCGCGGCATTTCTCTACAACGAAGTTCATTTAGCATACCGGCAAGTATACAAGCAAAAAGAAAAGATGAAACAAGCAATGTTAAAACGAAAAACTCTTCATAGCTTTGTATGATAAGCGGATTTTCATCATAATCCCTAAAATTTGGATTATTTTTCTTTTGATTTTCAAGCCATTGTTGATATTTTTGCTCTTTGATTTGAGCTTGTTGAATTTTTGCTTCTGCGTTTTTTCTTAACTGCTCGGCTTTTTGTTTTATATCGTTTTCCAAATTCAATCCTTTTTGCTTTTATTCGGCAAAATTTAGCGCAAAAAGCCTTCAATTTGCGCCTTTATTAGATCAAAATCCGCGCTAGTTGTATTAAATTGCGAGCGATTAAATGTGCGTTGGCGTTTGGCGAGCTGGGCTGTGTGAGTGCTGATTAGCTCTACTAATTTTTCAAGCGAAATTTCGCCATCTAAAAACTGCGCGCACTCTTTTAAACCGATCGATTTTAACGCTTTTGCATCGCGTCCAAACTCCGAAAACAGCGCACGCGCCTCATCAATCAACCCGCGCTCGATCATCAAATTTGTCCGCGCTAAAATTCGCTTATGAATCTCATCTTTATCGCGCAAAATTTCAAAAATTTTCAAATTTTTAATCACAGGCTCAGCCGTATTTTCACGCAAAAATTTGCTCGGCGCAAAGCCACAAAATTTAAAAATACTAAACCATTTTTGCAACCGAAATGTATCATTTGCGCTAAATTTTGCCACAAATTCCGCGTCATTTTCTTGCGCCAAAGCCCAAATTTCATCATTGCTAGGAAATTCATCAAAATCAGGAATTTGGGGCGCAAGCCCGCTCAAAAGTGCTTTTAAATAAAACCCGCTTCCGCCAGTGATTATCAAATTTACACCGTTTTTTAGCGCAAAATCACGCGCCTTTAAATACTCTCTCGCAAAATCCCCTGCGCTAAATTTCTCATTTGGCTCTACCAAATTTACCCCAAAATGCCGAATCTCGCGCAGTTCATTAGCGCTTGGCTTCGCGCTTGCGATGTCTATTTTACGATAAACACAAAGCGAATCCAAGCTCAAAATTACGCCGCCATTTTCGCGCGCAATATCTAATGCAAGGTCGCTTTTACCGCTTGCTGTTGTGCCAATAATCGCAAATTCGCTCATTTTTCGCCTCCTAAAAATCTGGATTTTATCTTAAATCGTGTAAAATGTCGCCCCAAAAAGGGGTAAAAATGGGTAAATTTAAACAAATTTTATCTGACATCAATGAGCTTATCGTTTTTAAACACTCGGTTTTTGCGTTGCCGTTTATATTTTGCGCGATGATTGTTGCATCTTTTTTACAAAATAAGACGATATTTTTTGGCGTAAAACTGCTTATTTTGGGGCTAATTTGCGCTGTTAGTGCGCGAAGTTTTGCGATGGCGTTTAATCGCTTGGTTGATGAAGATATTGATAAATTTAATCCACGTTGCGCGTCGCGTCCGAGTGTTGATGGGCGCATTGGACGGCTAAATTTGATGCTTTTTATCGCGCTAAATGCGTTGATTTTTATTGGCGCGTCGTATTTTGTAAATTCTTTGGCGTTTGCGCTCTCTTTTCCGATTTTATTGATTTTGGGCGGATATTCGCTTTTTAAGCGTTTTAGCGAGATGGCGCACGTTGTTTTGGGATTTTGCCTTGGGCTTTCACCGATTGCTGGAGCTGTTTGTGTAAGTGGCGAGATACCGCTATTTTCGGTGCTTTTGTGCTTTGGTGTGATGTTTTGGACGGCTGGATTTGACGTGCTTTATTCGTTACAAGATTTAGAATATGACCGCGAAAATGGGCTGTTTTCTATCCCGTCAATCTATGGCGAAAAAGCAGCGATGTTTTTGGCGAAAATCTTTCATTTTACTTGCGTTTTATTTTGGTTTTGCTTTGCGATGAGTGCAAATTTGGGCGTTGTGGGCTTTATTGGGGTTGGCGTATCGGCTGTGATTTTATGCGCAGAGCATATTATCGTCGCGCGTGATTTTTCTAAGATTGACCGCGCGTTCTTTACGCTAAATGGATATTTAGGTATAATGTTTTTTCTTTTTGTGCTAATTGATTTGATAATTAGGAGTTAAATATGGAGAGTCTTATTATTTTAGTTTTGTGTGTAATTTTGCTGATTATTTTGGTTGTTTTTTATATCAAAGATAAACAAAGCGATGAGAAATTTGCGCGATTTGATCAGGTTTTAACAGATAATATGCAAGAAGCATTTCTCCTAAAAAAAGAGATTGAAAAGGTAAAAGAGCTCATAAACGATATGGAAATAGGCGATTTATCAGTGCATATTGATGCGGAAATCGATGCAAAATTAATGCCGATTATCAAAAATTTACAAGCGATTCAAGATTTAATCAACAAACACTAAATGGATTTAAAATTAAACGAAATTTTTCACAGCGTTCAAGGCGAGGGTAAATTTAGCGGTAAAAACGCGATTTTTGTGCGCTTTAGTGGTTGCAATCTTGATTGCGTTGGCTTTGGAGTGCGCGCTATTTCGCCAAAAACTGGCGAAATTTTACTAGGTTGCGATACCCAGCGCGCGGTAAAAACAAAACATTTTGATTATAAAATCGTGCGAAATAAAGGGCAAATTTTAGATAAAATAGATGAAATTTGCATGAGAATTTATCAAAACACCGCTTGTTTAAATTTAAACGAAAAATTTAATATGAGCTTGGATAGCTTAGGCATAACATCAAGTAGAAATTTGAGTAAAATTTCATCAAATTTAAACGCGCATTTGCATCCGATCGTCATAATCACCGGTGGCGAACCGCTCATTTATCACAAAAACGAGCTGTTTTACAAAATAATCGGCGAAATTTTGGCTAGAAATTTGGCCGTACATTTTGAGACAAACGGCACAATCGAGCCAGAATTTGATAAATTTCCACTCTATAAAAAGTGCATTTTTGCCATCAGCCCCAAGCTTTCAAACTCAGGCGCAAACGCAAAAATAAGACGAAATTTTAACGCCCTAAACATAATCGCACAAAATGCAAAAGATAGCTTTTATAAATTTGTCATCTCACGCGAAAATTTTGATGAAATTTGGCGCGAAATCGTCGAAATTTTACGCGCCGCGCCAAATGAAATTTATCTAATGCCACAAGGCGCGACGAGAGGCGAATTAGCCAAAAACGCCGAATTTGTCTTTGAAATTTGCACAAAATTTGGACTAAATTACTCAGACCGCGTGCATATTCGCGTGTTTAACGACAAGGAAAAAGTATGATTATCAGAAAGCTTTATGACTTTGAAAATGCCCATATTGTGCGCTTTTGTAGCTCGCGCAGATGTCGCACGAGTTTGCACGGGCACTCTTATAAATGCGAAGTTTTACTCAAAGCCGACGCGCTTGATAATGCTGGAATGGTCTATGATTTTGGTTTGATGAAATTTGGCATAAAGAGCATAATTGATAGTTTTGATCACGCTACGACGATTTTTAGCGAAGATGATGAGCGTTATATTGCTGATATTAAACGTCACTCTTTGCGCTGGATAGAGATCCCATTTAATCCAAGCGCAGAGCAGTTTTCGCGCATATTTTTCGCGCTGATTGATCGCTATTTAAGCCTAAGTAAAATGCAAAACGGCGAACGTGGCGTCAGGCTTTATAGCATCATCATTCATGAAACAAAAAGTGGCTACGCGCAGTGCTTTCGCGAAGATGTAGAGAATGAAAATATGGGAAAAATCGAGCTAGAAAAGATCAAATTTAGCGATGAAATTCGCGCTGAATGGGAAGATAAAGATATGTTTGAAAAGATGCTTTGCAAGGCGGAGTTTGTCTTGCCAAAAGAGTGCTAAATTTGCAAAATTTGGAGTAAATTTTAGATCTATTTAGGATAAAAAATGAAATTTAATAAATTTATTTGGAAAATTCTCTTTGTGGGCGTGATTTTATCTATATTTGCTGGCTGTGATAAGAAAGAAGAAGAGCCACTAAAAACACAAAATATCAGCGAAAATCCACCAAGTGACGTGCCGATTGCCAAAAATGACGAAAACATCACAATCGACGTGCAAAATCCGCCCGTCCCACCAAGCGAATAAGGGGTAAAAATGGAGTATGTTTTTACCGAGGCGTTAAAATTTCACGCTTTTTTCGCATATGTTTTTACTGCGCTAACGCTTGTTTTAGGGGGACTTGTCGCGCTTAGACAGACAAAAAAGTATGTCCGCAGGATTAGGCTTTTTTTGCCAACATATTATGCGATTGGCGCGGCGATTTTTACGACTGGCGGATTGCTTTGGGCGATACAAAATTTCGCGCTAAATTTTGGTGTGATTTTTATGATTTTTGCATTTTTGGGCGCGATTGGGCTAAATGCAATCGGATTTAAAAAGTTAAAAATCGCCTATAAAACCGGCGATTTTCGCGCATACAAAATTACGATGGCAAAGCTTTTGAGCGCGGTTTTGGTGCTATTAATAGGAGCGTGTTTGGTATGAAATTTTTTTATAATCAAAGTGCTGGGAGCGATTTTATTGAACTTTGTGGCGATGCATTTTTGCATTTAAAGGCAAGGCGCATCAAAGTTGGCGAACGAATAGATGTGAGAAATTTGCGCGATAATTACAACTATATTTATGAAATCACGCAAATTTCGAGGCGCGAGGCAAATTTGAGCCTTGTTTTTAAACACAGCGTTGTGGAAAATTCCAAAGTAAATTTAAGAACAAATTTCAACACAAACGCGCAAAATATAACAAAAAATTTAGATATAAACTTAAATCAAATTCCCGCGCAAATTTTATCCACAAATCGCGATAATTTCGAGATTGCGTGGGCATGTGTTGAAAGTGGCGTCATAGAAAAAACTCTACCTAGCTTAAACGAAATGGGCGTTGATGTTTTGCACCTTGTTTATTGCGATTTTTCACAAAAAAATGTCCGCTATGATATGGATAGATTTGAGCGAATTTTGATAGGTTCATGCGAACAATGCGGGAGAAATTCACTGATGAAAATCGAAATTTGGCAAAAATTTGATGATTTTATCGCCAAATTTGATAATGTTGCGTTGATTGATTTTGGCGGGGAAAATTTAGAAAAAAGCGAAAATGAAATTTTATTTATTGGCGCAGAAGGCGGCTTTTCTCAACACGAAAGAGCGAAAATCAAGCGCAAATTTGGGCTAAACTCACCAAATATTTTGCGCTCAAATACAGCGATTATTAGCGTTTGTGCAAAAAAATTACTTTAAAAATTTGTAATTTGAGCCAATTTGTTGTATAATCCGCGACTTTGTAAAATCTCTCCCAAATAAAGGATAAAAAATGAAAAAAGACATTCATCCAGCTTATGAAACCACAAAAGTTACGTGCGCTTGTGGCAACACTTTTGAGACACGTTCAAACAAACAAGAGATTCGCGTTGATATTTGTAGCGAGTGCCATCCGTTTTTCACAGGTAGCGAAAAAATCGTAGATAGCACAGGTCGCGTTGATAAATTCAAGAAAAAATATGGAATGAAATAGTTGCTCTATTTTGTTCCTACTCCAATAGGAAATCTAGCCGATATCTCGTATCACGCGCTAGAAATTTTGCAAAAAAGCGAGATTATTTTATGCGAAGACACCAGAGTCGGCAAAAAACTTCTCTCGCTTTTATCTTCTAAATTTGATATAAATTTTGGCGAAAAATCATTTTTTTCAGTTCATTCTCACAACGAAACAGCTTTTTTATCTCAAATTGATACACAAATTTTGCGCGAAAAAGATTGTGTTTTTATGAGCGATGCTGGTATGCCTTGCATATGTGATCCTGGGCGCGAAATCGTAAATTTTGCGCTAAAAAACGATATAAAATATGAAATTTTAACGGGCGCAAACGCTACGATTTTAGCCGTTGCAGCAAGCGGAATTATCGAAAAAGAGTTTGTTTTTTTAGGTTTTTTGCCAAACACAGGCGCACAGCGCAAAATCGCAATACAAAATGCACTAAATTTAAGCGTTCCTTGTGTGATTTATGAATCACCAAAGCGCATTTTACAGCTTATAGAAAATTTTGCCAAAATCGCTCCTGAACGCGAAATTTTTTTAATCAAAGAGGCAACGAAAAAATTTGAAACCAAATTTCGCGCAAACGCAGAAGAAATGGTGCAAATTTTAAGCAGAGCAAATTTGAGTGGCGAGTGGGTTTGTGTGGTGGATAAATCGCCAAATTTAGCGTGCGAAACCATCACTTGCGATGAAATTTTAGCTCTTGATATCCCGCCAAAGCAAAAAGCCAAACTTTTAGCCAAAATTACAGGCGAAGATGTCAAAAAAATTTATGAAAAACTCACAAAATAAATAAAAATTTTAACTCTATTTCGCTATTATTCGCGCCATGGTAATTTACGGGAAACAACTATTTTTACATTTAATAAAAAATCATAGCGACAAAATCGTCCAAATTTACCTTGCGAAAGAGTGCGACAAAGGGCTTTTTAGCCAAATTTCTAGATTAAATAAAAAAATTATAAAAGTCGATAGCCAAAAAGCGCAAGCGTTAGCCAAAGGCGGAAATCACCAAGGATTTTTGTGCGAAGTAAGCGAATTTAATTTCGCTACATTTTCACAGATCAAAAGTGGAAATTTCGTCGCTATTTTATATGAATTAACAGACATCGGAAATATAGGCGCAATCATTCGCACCGCCCACGCATTGGGTGCTAGCGGTGTTTTAATAATCAATAAAAATGCTTCAAATTTAACACAAGAAAAGCAAGACGCCAAAATGCAAGGCGTGATTCGCGCTAGTTCGTGTGCAGCGTATGAAATTCCTGTTTGTGCTGTTTCAAACGGGCTTGACACGCTAAATGAGCTAAAACAGGCTGGATTTTCGCTCGTTTCAACACAAATGGACGGCGAAAATATAAACAAAATAAGACCAAATTTAAAGCAAAAAGTCGCGTTGATCATGGGAAATGAAGGCGAAGGTCTGCCACAAAAAGTTAGCGCAAAATCCGATTTTAAGGTCGGAATAAAGATGAAAAATAGTTGGGATTCATTAAACGTAAGTGCCGCATTTGCAATATTGTGCGATAGGATAATAAATGAATAACCAATCTAAAAAGAAAGATGCAATAAAAGAGCTTTCAAATTTAAATATAAATGAAATTTCAGATAAAACAAACATCGATGTAGCTTGTTTAAAGGCGATTTTATCGGGCGATTTTGAGTTTTTGCTTGGCAAAAATGTTCGCGCTTATATTAAAATTTTAGAGCGCGAATTTGGCTTTGATTTAAGCGAATGGATGGAAAAATTCAATGAGTTTTGTAAGCAAAATTCAACCTCTTCACAAACAACGCTTATACCGATTTACCGCGAAAATATCTATAAAAAAGAGTCACAAAGTGGCGAAAAATGGCTAATTTTATTGCTTAGCATAGCTGCAATCATCGGCGCAATTTTTTACTTTAAACTCTACCGAATTTTTGATCTTTTTCTAGATAAAAACGACACAATCGAATACACAAAAACACAAATCGTAGAAAAAGTCGAAAATAATCTCATAAAAGTCGGTGTTTCTGTGCCAAAATTTGATGAAAACAATTCGCTAATTGGTGTAACACAAGATGAAAATAAGAGCCTAAATGCGCTAGATAAGAGCATAATTAAGCAAGATGAAAATTTAAGTAGTGATCAAAATACTACTCACAATGTAGTAAAACCACAAATTTTAAAGGCCCAAATTCTACCTAAAAGTCAACTATATGTAATGGTGACAGATTTAGAACTCTTAAAAAAACGCGGCGTTTTAGTCGATAAAGTATTGGATTTAAATTTGAGCAAAGAGCAGTTAATTTCGGCTGCGCACTCAAATTTCGTGCTAAAATCCGGCGACGCAAACGAGACTGAATTTAAGGGAAAAGATAGAGTTAGGTTTTACATAAAAAATGGCGAAATTAAACAAATTTCAAGCGATGAGTATCAAAGATTACAAAAGGTAAAATAAAAGGAGCAAAAATGTTTGATGAGATTAGATTTAACACAATTGAGCGACTACCAAATTACGTATTCGCCGAAGTAAATGCAATCAAAATGGCAGCGCGCAGACGTGGCGAGGATATTATTGATTTTTCTATGGGAAATCCAGACGGACGCACACCTCAACACGTAATAAACAAGCTTTGCGAAAGCATCCAAAAAGACAAAACGCACGGATATAGCGTATCACAAGGAATTTATAAACTTCGCCTAGCGTGTGCTAATTGGTATAAGAGAAAATACAATGTAGATTTAGATCCAGACACCGAAATCGTCGCTACAATGGGCTCAAAAGAGGGTTTTGTGCATCTAGCGATCGCAGTTGTAAATCCAGGAGATACAGCCATAATCCCCGATCCTTGTTATCCTATTCACTCACAAGCGTTTTTGATAGCGGGCGGAAATGCAGCCAAATTTGCCCTCAAATTTGATGATGAGTTTAATTTGGATCAAACAGCATTTTTCGATGATTTGCAAAAGGTATTTAACGAAAGCGTTCCAAAGCCAAAATTTGTCGTTGTAAATTTCCCTCACAATCCAACAACAGCGATCGTAGATAAGACCTTTTATGAGCGTTTAGTTGCATTTGCTAAAAAAGAGCGTTTCTATATTATCTCCGATATCGCTTATGCCGAGCTTGCATTTGACGGGTATAAAACGCCTAGTATTTTTGAAGTAGAGGGCGCAAAAGACGTCGCAGTAGAGACATATACACTCTCAAAAACATACAACATGGCTGGCTGGCGAATCGGCTTTGTAAGCGGAAATAAAAAATTAATCGCCGCACTAAAAAAGATAAAATCTTGGTTTGATTATGGCACATTTACGCCGATTCAAGTAGCAGCCACTGTCGCGCTTGATGGCCCGCAAGAGTGCGTAAGCGAGATCGCCCAGAGATATCGCAAACGCAGAGATGTGCTAGTAGATGCGTTTTGTAGCGCTGGATGGGATGTCAAACCATCGCACGCGTCGATGTTTGTTTGGGGTAAAATTCCCGAAAAAGTATCAAATTTAAAGAGCCTAGAGTTTTCAAAACAGCTATTAACACAAGCCGGCGTGGCTGTTAGCCCTGGTGCTGGTTTTGGCGCAGCTGGAGATAACTACGTGCGAATCGCTCTTATCGAAAACGAAGCGCGTATTCATCAAGCCGCTAGAAATATCAAAAAATATTTAAAAGACATATGATGCGTGTAGCGATTTTAGGCGTAGGGACGGTCGGTAGCGAAGTCGTAAATGTTTTACACGCAAACAAGACCATCATAACAGCAAGAGCGGGAGTCGAGATTTCTCCCATCATTGGTGTAGTGCGCGATAAGACAAAAGCGCGAAATTTAGGCGCAGAATTTGAAATTTCAGATGATTTAGATAGCGTGGTAAAGCGCGATGATATTGATGTTTTTGTCGAATTAATGGGTGGCGTACAAAAACCTTATGAGATAGCAAAATCGCTACTTTTGCGCAAAAAACCTATCGTTACCGCAAATAAAGCGTTACTAGCTTATCACAGATATGAATTGCAAAATTTATGTCGCGATGTTTCATTTGGCTATGAGGCGTCTGTTGCTGGTGGGATACCGATTATTCGGGCTTTGCGCGATGGACTTAGCGCAAATAAAATCGAAAAAATAGTAGGTATTTTAAACGGTACCAGTAACTACATTTTGACAAACATGATGAAAAATGACATCAAATTTAAAGACGCACTAAAACAGGCTCAAATTTTAGGCTACGCAGAGGCCGATCCGACATTTGACATCGGTGGATTTGACGCAGCGCATAAACTTTTGATTCTCTCTAGCATTGCATTTTGCGCGGAGGCGACGCCTGAGGATATTTTAATCGAAGGCATCGAAAATATCACCGCAGATGATATATATTTTGCTGGTGAATTTGACTACACAATAAAACTTCTTGCTATCGCAAAAAAAATCAATGACGCAGTAGAAATTCGTGTCCATCCAGCCCTCATTGATAAAAATAATATGATCGCAAAAGTAGATGGCGTGATGAATGGCGTTGCGATTTTTGGCGATGCTATGAGTGAGAGTTTATATTATGGACCAGGTGCTGGCGGAAAAGCGACAGCAAGCGCGGTAATTAGCGATCTAATCGATGTTGCGCGCGGGATAAATAAACCGATGCTTGGCTATAAACTAACAAATTTGAGTGCACCAAGAGTGTTAAAAAGCGATGAAATTTCTACTAAATACTACTTGCGATTAAAGGTTGCAGACGAGATTGGGGTTTTAGCAAAAATTACACGCATAATGAGCGAAAACAGTATCTCAATTGATAGCTTTTTACAAAAATCACGCACATCATCAGAGCAGTTGCCAACACTATTTTTTACGACACATAGATGCAAAGAGGCAAATATCAAGCGTGTAAGCGAAATTTTAAGCAGAGAAAATTTCATAAAAGAAAGACCATTTATGATACGAATTGAAGGCTAAATTTGGGGCTTAAAAACTATCTTTTTGGTTTTGACGCCGAAAATATTGCGACCAAATTTCTACAAAAAAACGGCTTTGAAATAATCGAACGCAACTTTCACAGCCGTTTTGGCGAGATCGATATTATCGCTTACAAAGACGAAATTTTACACTTCATAGAGGTCAAAGCCACAAGTAAAAATTACGAAACAGCCTACAGAATAACCCCCACAAAACTATCAAAAATCATCAAAACACTAAATTTTTATTTCACACAACATAAAATAAATTTAAACTACCAAATTGATGCTATTTTAATCAACAATCAAAATTGTCAATTAATCGAAAATATCACGCAATAAAGGCGTTTTTGATAGATTTTATTTACAAAAGTTATTGTATAATCGCGCATCTTAAAATTAAAGGAGACCCTATGGGAAAATATATAGAAGTCACATCAGAGAATTTTTCTATCACAAAAGAGGGCGTTGCGCTCGTAGATTTTTGGGCGCCTTGGTGCGGACCTTGCAGAATGTTAGGACCTGTTATCGAAGAGTTAGCGAGTGATTTTGAAGGCAAAGCTAAAATTTGCAAAGTAAATACAGACGAAAATCAAGATCTAGCCGTAGAATTTGGAATCCGCTCAATCCCTGCAATTTTAATATTCAAAGATGGCGTATTAAAAGAACAGATGGTTGGCGTTCAATCAAAACAAATTCTTGCAAGCAAAATCAACTCACTTTTATAATTGTTTCAAGGGCGAATTTCGCCCTTTTTTTTACTCTTTTCAACTCAAATTTAGGAGAAATTCAATGTTAGATTTAGCTATTATTGGTGGCGGACCTGCTGGACTTAGCGCAGGATTATACGCGACACGCGGTGGACTTAAAAATGTCGTTATGTTTGAAAAAGGTATGCCAGGCGGACAAATCACATCAAGCAGCGAAATGGAAAACTATCCAGGCGTAGCACAAGTGCAAGATGGACTAAGCTTTATGCAACCTTGGCTAGAACAATGCACAAGATTCGGCTTAAAACACGAAATGGCAGGCGTTGCGCGCGTAGCCAAAAATTCAGACGGATCATTTGACATCATATTAGATGATGGCTCAAAACAAAGCGCAAAATCCCTCATCATCGCAACAGGCTCTGAGCCTCGTCGCGCAGGTTTTAAAGGCGAAGATGAATTTTTTGGCAAAGGCGTTAGCACTTGCGCTACGTGCGATGGATTTTTCTATAAAGGCAAAGAAGTAGCCGTTTTAGGCGGTGGCGATACTGCGCTTGAAGAGGCTCTTTATCTAGCAAATATCTGCGCTAAAGTCTATTTAATCCATCGTCGCGATGAGTTTCGCGCCAGTCCGATAACAACGCAAAAAGTAAAAGAAAATCCAAAAATCGAACTAATTTTAAATGCAAACGTACAAGAAGTAAGAGGCGATGATAAAAACGGATTAAATTTGGTTGTTGTTAAATTTAACGACGGCACAACAAGAAATTTAGAAGTTCCAGGAATTTTCACATTCGTAGGTCTTAATGTGCGAAATGATGTCGTAAAAGACGAAAATGGCAAATTTATCTGCGATATGACTTCAAATGGTCAAATCGTTGTAAATTTAAAAATGCAAACATCTATTCCAGGGCTTTTTGCGGCTGGCGATATACGTCAAGACGCACCAAAACAAGTCGTCTGCGCCGCAGGAGATGGCGCGATAGCTGGGCTTAGCGCGATAGCCTACATAGAGAGTTTGAAAAAATGATACGCATCGGAATCCACGGCGCAAGCGGTAAAATGGGGTGCATGATTGAAGAGTGTTTAAAATCAGATGGAAATTTGGCCGTAGTTGGCGCCAAATTTGACAAAGATAGTGGAAATTTAGATGATTTATTTAAAAATTCAGATGTAATTATCGATTTTTCTAGCCCAAGCGGAACGCAAAATTTACTAAATTTCGCCATAAAAAATCCAAAACCTCTTTGCATCGGCACAACAGGACTTGAAGCATCTACGCTAAATTTAATTGATGAGTGCGCCAAATTTATGCCGATTTTATATGCGACAAATACAAGCCTCGGCGTGGCTGTGCTAAATAAATTAGCACGTGATGCAGCCAAAATTTTACGCGAATTTGATTGCGAAATAGTAGAAATGCACCATCGCCATAAAAAAGACGCGCCAAGTGGGACAGCTCTAACATTAGCCAATAGTGTCGCCAACGCACGCGGACTTGATCTAAATTTAGTTCGTATCAGCGGTCGTGATGGACAAATCGGCGCAAGAAACAAAGATGAAATCGCCGTGATGTCCTTGCGCGGGGGCGATATTGTGGGGCGTCATAGAGTTGGATTTTATAACGATGGCGAATTTATTGAGCTTAATCACACTGCCACTTCACGTGCGACATTTGCAAACGGCGCGATAAAAGCCGCCCTTTGGGTCGCAAAGCAACAAAACGGCAGATATGATATAAATGATTGTTTAGGAGTGTAAAATGTGTTCGATTGTTGGAGTTATAAATTCGCCACAAGCAGCGCACACTGCCTATTATGGGCTATTTTCGACGCAGCATCGCGGACAAGAAGCAAGCGGAATAAGCGCTAGTTTTAATCATCATATAAAGACGATAAAGGGTAGCGGTTTAGTTACCGATGTATTTAAAAAATCCGATTTTGAGATACTTCGTGGCAATATCGCGATCGGACACAATCGCTACTCAACCGCAGGAAGCGATAGCGTAAAAGACGCTCAGCCAGTGAGTGCAAACTACGCTTTGGGTAAAATTTCGATCGTGCATAATGGAAATTTAATCAATAAAGACGAAGTCCGCGATGATCTAATAGCACAAGGCGCAATTTTTCACTCCAATATGGACACAGAAAACATCCTACACCTAATCGCCCGCTCGCGCGCATCTCATCTAAAAGATCGCATAATCGAGGCAGTTAAAATGTGTAAAGGTGCTTATTGTTTGCTGATTTTAAGTCGCTCTAAAATGTTTGCTCTGCGCGATCCAAACGGCGTAAGACCGCTGAGTATCGGGCGTTTAAAAGATGGTGGATATATCGTCGCTAGCGAAACGTGCGCGTTTGATCTAGTTGGAGCTGAGTTTGTGCGCGATGTAAAACCTGGCGAAATGGTCACTTTTGAAGAGGGTAAAAGCGAATTTAGTTCGCAAATGCTTTTTGAAAATAATGAGATTGATCCGCGAATTTGTGCGTTTGAATACATCTATTTTGCACGACCAGATAGCGTTGTCGAGGGCAAAAATGTCTATAAAATTAGACGTCGTTTGGGCGAAATTTTAGCGAAAAAATGCGCCGATTTAAAGGCGGATTTAGTCGTGCCCGTGCCTGATAGTGGCGTGCCGGCTGCACTTGGCTATGCGCATGCAAGCGGTGTGCCATTTGAGATGGCGATTGTTAGAAATCACTACGTCGGACGCACATTTATTGAGCCGACGCAAGAGATGAGAAATTTAAAAGTAAAGCTAAAGTTAAACCCGATGAGCGAAATTTTGCGCGATAAAGAGATTGTAGTCATCGATGATAGCATCGTGCGCGGAACAACAAGCAAAAAGATCGTAGAGCTTTTACGCCACGCAGGAGCTAAAAAAATTCACATGCGAATCGCAGCACCGCAGATTAAATTTCCAGAAATTTACGGCATTGATACACCAACAAAAGCCGAACTAATCAGCGCACAAATGAATACAGATGAGTTATGTGAGTTTATCGGCGCGGATAGTTTGGAATTTTTAAGCATCGATGAGCTTGTTTTAGGGCTTGGGGATGAGAGAAAATACTCGCTCGTTAGCTTTGATGGGGATTATTTTATTAAATAAATTTTTGGCTCAACAAAAGGATTTTCTCTTTTAAAAATTTGATAGAGATTTCCTTTTTTTGCGATTTTACGTTATAGCCAAATTTGCTCTTTTTATACTCTTATTGAAATTTACAATATAGTCAACAAGTCCATCATAAGTTATCGTTTCACCACTGAGTGTGGTTCTTTCGCAATTTTTATACAAATTGCTTTGAATAATTTGTCAATTTTTCACAAATATTACAAATTTTAGCTACTTTTTATAGCTTTTAAATCAATACAGAAATTTCAAAAATTTAGCAAATTTAACAAAGAGCGTCGCCAAAGACGCCCCGCAGAAATAGAGCAAATTTATTTCAAATTTGCTTCGTTTTCATACCAATCGATTTTGCGAGTTAGATACATCAGCATCGCAATAACGGCAAATATCATCACGCTTCCAAGCAAGAGCGCGTAATCTTGCGATTGTAAAATCCCATAGAGCAAACAATACGAAACAAGCTGCACCGCAGCGATAAAAACGCCCCATTTTTTGCCCCTAAAAATAGCCGCCGCGTATAAAAGCACCGACAAACACACTACAATAGTAGCGATTAAATAGCTCGCAAAAAATGAAATATGCTCCGAAAATGAAAGCGTCAGAAGATAAAATAGCACGTCCGCGACGCCGATTAGCAGGTATTGCACAGGGTGGATTCGCACACGGCTGTAAATTTCGCAGATAAATATCGCCAAAAACGGCACCGCGATGAAAAGTATCGCATAAGTGATGCAACGCTTCATCAAAGAGTAGTTATTCACAGGCTCAATAAACCCTATATTTACGCTTTCAAATTCAGCATTGTATGGTTGTTGGCTAGCTATCCACGCTGGAGCGAAATTTGTGCTAAGTCCAGCGATTTTATAGCTAGCATCAAAGCCATCTTGCCTTACGTCGCGCTCTTTTGGTAGCCAACCGCCGCTAAAAGATGGCGAACTCCACGAAGATTTTATCTCAAAAATATTATCCTTCGCAAGTGGCGTAAAATAGAGCATCTCGCCACCTTGCACGGATAAATTTCCATCTATTTCAAACTCTTTTTTCAAAATATCGCCCGGGATTTTAAAGTAGATATTGTGAGAAAAGGGCGAAGATTGCGGATTTATGTAAGATTGCGCTAGCTCTTTGCCATCTATTTTTAGGCTTGGAAAAGCGGTAAAACTTTTATTCGCCCCACCTAGTATCAATACCGCTTCATCCCACAAAATCGAGCTTTCATTGATATTTAAATACGACGCATCGACTTTAAAATTTGCGCGTATTTTTATATCTGCGTCAAAAACCGGAACACTAAAAATCCCGCGCTTTAAATTGTATGGATTAATCTGCGTTTTTACGCTATAAAACTGCGGCGTAATCACTATTTTATCGATTTTTTCCGACACTATTTTTTTTGTTTTATCGCCATCATTTAAGAACTCTTCGCTCAAAAATTTAAAAGGTATCGAGAGCAAAAGCCCATCAATACGAAGCTCCCCGCCCATTGGCTCCATGATTGATTGCATGGCTTCTTGTTTTACAAAGACTCTATCGGTTGCAAGCGAGCTTATAAAAGAGATCGGGATAAGTAGCAACAAAAGCATAACAAAAATGATCACAGGCTTTGTCCAAAAGGCATTTAGACGATTTGATTGCATGAAATTTCCTTTGATTGATTGTAAATTTTTTAATTTTAACTTTTAAATTTTTGGGCGCATTCTAGCGTAAACAACATGAAATTTGCCCATTTTTGACATGTCAAATTTTAAGGCAAAATTGAATAGATAGATGATAAACGCACAAAATTTGTGAAGCTATAAATTTCAACAAAATAAATTTCAAATCAGCTAGTATGGATAGATGTAGTATTAAAATTTGCGTACTTTTTAAATCTAGCGTATCTTGATTTTGATGCCAAAATACTCACAAACAAACCCAAAATAAGCAGTCAATAAATTCCAAATTTATTGACTACAAAGCCCTATGCACCCAGATAAAACCCGATAAACTCAACTATTTTTTTCAAAAGCAAAGGCGACGCTAAACAAAATAGAGCCGACACAATCAAAACCGCCACTATCATATTTGACGCGTTTTTGATATAGGCACTCTTTGGCGCAACAGGCGATTTTAAGAGCAAATGCACGATTAGTTTTAGATAATAATAGACCGAAACCGCCGAATTTACAGCCATCGCCACCGCCAAAAATATATATCCATTCGCGATCGCCTCGCCCATGATATACATCTTTCCCCAAAAGACCCCAAAGGGCGGTACGCCAGCTAGCGTAAGCATAAAAATCGCCATCGCAAACGCCAAAAATGGTGCCGTTATCACAAGCCCATCAAATTTAGAATACGGGTGCTCAAACCGCGCGTCCCACGTCCCAACGTGCGAACTACTCAAATATAAAATCGCAAATGCGCCCAAATTTGCAAACAAAAACATAATCCAATACAAAAACAGCCCCAAATTTGCGCCATTTGTCGCAGGATTATTAACAACAATCGCCCCTAGCACAAAGCCAGAATGCACAATCGAGCTAAACGCAAGCATTCGCTTTATGTCTTGTTGCACCAAAGCTGCGATATTTGCCAAGCTCATCGTAAGCACACTGATAATATAAAGCATATCGCCAAGCCATGAAATTCCACTTGCAATTAACGCCTCAAACAGCCTAATCGCCACAACAAATCCTGCGATTTTTGGCACAACAGAGATAAATCCACTCATAAGCGCACTAGCACCTTCATAAACATCGCCAACCCACGCATGAAACGGGATCAAAGATAATTTAAAGCCGATCGAAATGATAAAAAATATAGAACCCAAAATCAGCAATTTATCATCGCCGTAATTTTTCGCACTCAAATTTTGCGCGATTTGCGTGATATCAAAGCTCCCGCCAAGCATATAAAAAATCGCCATCGCAAAGACGAAAAATCCAGCACTAAGCGCACCCATCGTAAAATATTTTATCGCGCCTTCTATCGCTGCTTTGCGGTTTCGCATCGCAATAAGCGTATAAAGTGCAAGAGAACTAAGCTCAAGCCCGATAAAAATCATAACCAAATTTGTGCTAGAAATCATGCACTCATATCCACACAACATGAAAAGATAAAGCACATAAAATTCAAATCTTGAATACTCGCTAACGCGTTTATTTGAAAACGAAAGCGAGATAAAAAACAGCGCAGATGAGAGCAAAACAATCGAACCTAAAGCCGAGTAGTTATCAAGCAAAATCAGCCCAAAAAAGGCACTTTTAACACCATCAACATTAAAAAACATCGGGATATTTAAGATAATCGCAAGCACACTCATCGTCGCAAAAAACGAGCTAGACGCACGCGAAATCAGCCCCACAACAAGCAAAAATAGCGCAAACAACCCCAAAAAACCGATCGGAATAAACGCGCTAAATTCTAAATTTTGCAAAGATAAAATACCATTCATTTTGCTTCCTTTGCCAAAACTTCATCGTTAAATTTCATCATCTCAACTAAATTTTGAGTAGATTCATTAATCTGTTCTAAAACCAAATTTGGCGCGACACCAAGCACAATAATAAGCACCACAATCGGCGCAAGAGATAAAATTTCACATCCGCGAATATCGCTTATTTGCAAAGTTGAACTCTCACCGCTAAACATAGCTCTAAACATTCGCAAAGCATAGATCGCGCTCATAATTATCCCGCATCCGCCAACGAGCGCAAACCACGGATTTAGAGCATAAATTCCCGCCAAACACAAAAACTCCCCAACAAATCCAGCCGTAAGCGGAAGCCCGATAAGCCCTAGCATCATCACAGCAAAAAACAGCGCGAAAAGTGGCATTTTTTGCGCTAAAGAACCAAATTTGAAAATATCTAAATTTGCGCTTTTTCTCTCTAAAAATCCAATGCCGATAAATAGCCCACCGCTAATTAAAGCGTGGCTTAACATCATAAAAACCGCGCCACTAAGCCCTATTTGATTAAACGAAAAGACACCCAAAATAATCACGCTCATATGTGCGGCCGATGAGTAGGCGATGATCTCTTTTGCGTTTGTCTTTTTAAAAGCGATAAAAGAGGCGTAAATTATCATAATGAGCGCTAAAACACAGATGAAATTTGCAAAATACGCACTCGCCGCGCTAAACATCGGCAAACAAAAGCGCAAAAAGCCATAAATTCCCATCTTTGACATCATTGCCGCTAAAAACATAGAGCCTAAAAACGGCGCTTGTGTATATGTAAGTGGAAGCCATGTGTGAAATGGAAAAAGCGGCGTTTTAATAGCAAAACCAAATGCAAACGCCAAAAACATCCAAATTTGTAAATTTAGCGGTAAATTTAGCGTCTGCCACTCGATCATATTAAAGCTTAATACGCCGTAATTTTGCTTATAAAAATATGCCATCGCGACGACGCCAAGTAGCATAAAAACCGACCCAAAAAATGTATAAATAAAAAATTTAATCGTCGCAAAGAGGCGTTTTTCGCCACCAAAAATGCCAATAATATAAAACATCGGTATTAATGATTGCTCCCAAAATACGACAAAAAGTAGCGCATCAAGGCTTACAAATACACCCATAATGCTCATCTGCAAAAAAAGCGTCATTAGCACGAAATGCTTATTTTTATCGCCAAAATCAGCACAAATCATACAAATTAAAAACAACAAAGCGCAAATAATGACCAAAAAGAGCGAAATTCCATCAATTCCTAAAAAATAGTTTATGCCATATTCTGGAAAAAACGGGATAAATTCGACGAATTTTAACTCATCTGTTGCATTATTAAATTTCCCCCACAAAATAAGCGTGAGAACAAGCTCAATAAAAGTAACGCAAATGCCATAAATTTTAATGCTTTTTTCTTCTACCAACAAGCCAAAAAGAGCACCCAAAAGCGGAAAAATAATGATAACACTTAAAATAAAATCCATAAATTTATCCTTTAAATCACAAACGCCAAAATAAGTAGCACGCAAAATCCCGCCACCATAAAAAATAGCCCCACGCTTAAATCGCCCGTTTGCGCGCGGTTTAAAATATGCGAAATTTTAAAACTAAACGCACCGATAAAATCTACAAATTTATCAATAATCCTATCGTCAATAAACTCACAAATTTGGGCAATTTTCGCATAAGAGCGGATAAAAACGCGCTCGTAAATCACAGGGATAAAATACTCGTTTTTTAAAATTTTATAGAACAAATTTCGCTCGTATCCTTCGCCAAATTTGTTCGCGCGATAAAGATAAATCGCAAACACGCTCGAAATTACAACAAGCAACATTGTCAAAATTATGAGCGAAATTTCAGTTTTGTGCGCTAATTCTAGCTCGTATTTAGGCAAAATTTGTGTAACAAATTCTTCAAAACTATCGCCAAAAAATCCAGCAATCAAAGACAAAAAGCCCAAAACGCCCATCGCCACAAGCATAAAACGCTTAACTTCATGCGCTTTAAAATCAAATTTCGCCTCTCCAAAAAACACAAGCATAATGAGCCTAAAGCTATAAAACGCTGTCAAAACCGCGCCAAATGTGAGTGCGCCATATATCCAAAATGCACCCTCATTGAATGCGACTTCTAAAATTTTATCTTTTGAAAAAAATCCCGCAAACGGATAATACCCGCACAAAGCAAGTGAGCCCACACCCATTAAAATCGCAGTTGCCGGCATAAATTTCGCTAATGAGCCCATTTTTGTTATATCTAAATTTTCACGCATCGCGTGCATAATATTTCCCGCACCTAAAAATAAAAGTGCTTTAAAAAATGCGTGAGTTATTAGGTGAAAAAGCGCGATATTAAACGCGCCAAGCCCCGCCGCTGCAAACATATAGCCTAGCTGAGACAAAGTAGAATAGGCGATTATCTTTTTTAAATCACGATGCACCAGCGCAGCCCCAGCGCCAAAAACAGCGACAAACGCGCCAAGCCCCGCCACAAACGCCAAAACATCGGGCGCAGCCATAAAAAGCGCATTTGCGCGCACGATTAAATAGACCCCAGCTGTTACCATAGTCGCCGCATGAATTAGCGCAGAAACAGGCGTAGGTCCAGCCATCGCATCGGCTAACCAGGTGTGAAATGGAAATTGCGCCGATTTTCCCATCGCACCAATAAGCAAAAGCGCGCAAATTATATAGATGATGGAATTAGAAATTTCGTCTAAATTTAGCGCACCAAAAACGTCATTATAATTTAAGCTACCAAAATAAAAATAGATCGAGATTATGCCGATTAATAGTGCTAAATCAGCGATGCGATTCATTATAAAAGCCTCATTTGCGCACCACATATTTTTAGGATTTTTACTCCAAAAACCAATAAGTAGCCACGAGCAAAGCCCCACGCCCTCCCAGCCGATAAATAGCCCGATAAAATTATCGCTTAGAACAAGCACAAGCATAGAGAAAACAAACAGCCCAAGATAGCTAAAAAATTTATTAAATTTCTCATCGTTTTGCATATATCCGATCGAATACACATGCACCACGCTAGCCACCACACCTATCATCGCCATCATCACGCCACTTACGCTATCTGCAATAAATCCATAAGCGATACTAAATTCGCCAACCACAATAAAATCACCCAAATTTAGCGCAACCTCGGCTGAGTTTGAAATTTCATTCAAGATAAAAAGCGAACTAATCGCGCCCAAAATTATCAAACAAGAGCAGATTATCCCGATAAATTTCGTGCGCGAAAAAAACGCACCAACACCGCCAATTATCGCGCTTAAAAGTGGCGCAAATAGCGAAAACAAAAGAAAATTACTCACGCTTTTCCTTTCATGCTATCTAGGCTTTCTAGCTCTATTGAACCTGTTTTTTTATACCAAAGTATGAGCAATCCAAGCCCGACAACAGCCTCGCTAGCCGCTATTGCTATGATAAAAAGCGCGACGATTTGCCCGTTTAAATTTGCGCTAAATTTTGAGATTGCAACAAGCGCGATGTTGGCTGAGTTTAGTAAAATTTCGGTTGAGAAAAATAGCATTATCAAATTTCTTCTCTTTAAAATTCCAACAAGCCCAATGCAAAATAAGACTCCAGATAAGATCAAATAGTGATTAAGAGTTATCATTTTTGCTCCTTTGTTTCGCGATCCATCTCTTTATGAGTTAAAACCACAGCACAAATTAACGCAACCAAAAGCAAAACGGCAACCATCTCAAATGCGACTAAATATTGCCCAAAAATTTCATTTCCAATCAAAACAGAATTTGGCAAATCAGGTAAAATTTCGCTCTTAATTTTAAGTGGCGCAAATAAAATCACACTCATCAAAATCGCACAAAATAGGCAAAGCGTAGTGATTGCTTTACGAAATTTGGCTATCTCTTTTACATTTTTATTTACATCAAAAAACATCATCGCAAAGCCATAAAGCACCATCACACCGCCTGTATAAACAGCGATTTGCACCACGCCTAAAAACTCCGCCCCCAATGTAAAAAATAGCCCCGCGATAAAAATGAGCCCGATACTAAGCGCACTCATCGCATAAAGCACATTTTGCGAAAATACGCTCACACAAAACGCACAAACACTCAAAATCGCGAAAAACCAAAAACCAAATATCTCAAACATTTTCGTCCTTTTTCTCGTCGTCTTTATTGTAGGCAAGTGGCGTTTGCTTTACTAATTCATCGCTTAAATTTGATAATGAACCATATCCGCCAAATTCGCTCTGCGAACGCAAATCTTTTGTCAAAAAATCCTCTTTTAGCCCAAAATATGCGCGTTGATCACTAGCAAATTCATACTCGCCACCATGCGTAATCGCAATTTCAGGGCACACATCAGCGCACAATCCACAATAGACACATCGCCCCAAATTTATCGAGTAACTTGCGACTTTTTTGCGCCCATCTTCGCCTAATTTTGTATCCATCGCAATGCAATTGCTAACGCAAATTTTCTCACACAGCCCACAGCCAATACACCGCTCTTCGCCGCTTTCTAGTAGCCTTTTTAGCGAATGCACCCCACGATAACGAGGCGAAAGTTCATATTTTTCAAATGGATATTTTATTGTGTGAGTGTTGTTTTTTTTAAACATCTCTCGAAGCACAACCCACAGCCCAACAAACAGCTCAAATTTAAATGAGCGCCTTAAAAATTGTCCGAATTTATCTTTGTTCGTAATAATTTGTGCTCTTTTATCTAGCTCTTTATACATAAATTTCTCCTACAACAAAACAAGCGCGGTGATGATAATATTTATCAGCGCGATAGGCATTAAAACTTTCCAACAAAGCCCGATTAGCTGATCTGGGCGAAGATGCGGCCAAGCAGCCCTAGTCCACAAAAAGCAAAAAAAGAAAAAACTAGCTTTTATAAAGATCATCGCTCCACCAGGGATTATCCATGTTTTATTATATCCGCCACAAAATAAGAGTGCCAAAACGATCGAATAGGTTATCATATTCGCATATTCAGCGATAAAAAACAGCCCAAATCTCATGCCACAATACGCAGTCGTAGCGCCCGCGACAAGCTCGGTTTCGTTTTCTGTTAAACAAGTGGGAGTGCGGTTGCATTCAATAAACGAAGCGATCCAAAACAAAAAAAATGCCACAGGTTGCGACCATAAAAACCAATCCCCTATTCCGCCATCTTGTTCGGCAACAATTTTTGTGATAGAAAGAGATGAAGTTATCATAACAATCGGGATTATCGATAAGCCATTGATAATTTCAAAGCTTAAAAGTTGCAAAACGGCGCGCATAGAGGCGATAAGCCCCCATTTATTATAACCAGCTAATCCACCAATTAACGTCCCATAAACGCTAGTTGAGCTCACGCTCATCAAAAATAATAGACCGATACCAACATCGCTTAAAATCGGCTCCACCTTACGCCCAAAAATTTCAAATTCGGGCAAAAATGGCACGGCACTAAGCGCCGTAAATGCGCCCGTTACGGCAATTAGTGGCGCCGCCCAAAACATCACGCGATTTGCTCCGCGCGGAATTGCGTCTTCTTTGGTAAATAACTTTATCATATCGCACAAAATTTGCCCCAAGCCAAAAATGCCCACCATATCAGGGCCGATTCTGCGCTGCATGTAAGCTAAAACTTTGCGCTCAGCATACGTCCCAAGCCCGCTCAAAGAGGCGATCACAGCCAAAATCACGACCGCTTTGATGATCGTTTCTAAGATAAAAAAGCTCATTTCACTCACTTTGCGCTCCTTGTTTAGCTAAAATTTCGTCTGCATTTTGCTCTAAATTTGCTTGTGTGAATTTTGGATCCTTTGCAAAATTTTCACCATTTAAAACATCTAAATTTATCGCTTTAAAATTTAGTTTTGCAAAGCGCGTTTTAAAAAGTTTTTCAGTGCAAATTTTATCGTCAAAATATGGAATATAGCCGTTCGTGCAGTTTTCGTCAATGCAAATTTCTAGCGTGATTTTATCCGCGCTATCGTCTTTGTAAATTTGAATAAATTTGGCATTTTCTAGCCCAAATTTGCGTAAAAATTCGCTGTTTGCATAAAATTTCGCCGTCGTAGATAAAAGAGACGCTAGGTTGCTAAATTTAGAAAATTGCGAAATTGGATTTGCCAAATAGATAAAATCGGCGTCTAAATTTTCATCTAAATTTTCAAACAAAAACGGCTCATCACATGGTGAAATTTCGCGCAAATCTAGTGCATATCCGCGGTGATTTTCCCCGCCGTTATCATAAAAATTACTCAAATCATCAAATTTTACGCTCTTAAACTCGTCGCCTAAATTTGGCGTATAATCAATCGTAAATTTTGCGCTAATACCAAGCGCACAAGCAAAGTCATTTAGCTCGTATCCGCCATGCGCTATAGCCGCATTTGTCGGCACAACTCGCGCGTCGTAATTTACAAAAGTACCCTCTTGTTGATTGAGTGCAGGGGCGATTAATTCGCTCTCATTTACGCCAAAAGTATAATCCCCGCTCTCGTTATAGCCAAAGGTTTTCCCGCGAATTTCATCGTCTAAATCGCAAATTAACGCAACACCTAGCGAATTTGTGCGAGGCGGGATAATGAAGACTTTAAACGGCGTAAATCGTGCGATAAGCCCCGCCATTTTCGCCAAAATTTCTGAATTTTCGCTCGTGATAAAATCCTCTCCAATAATCAAAACAAGATTCTCTTTATTCGCGCTAACCTCATCGAATTTGCTCTCATCAACACAGATAATTTGAGCTAAACTAGCCGTATCCGCGCTAAATTTGACCCACTCTGGCAGATCGCGCCCAAATTTCGCCAAAATAAACTCTAAAATTTGCGTATCAACGCTAGGCGCGTGATAAGAGGCAAAAAGATTTTTTGAAAAGCCCTCAATAATAGTGTCTTTCATCACGTGAAAATAAAACGCACTAGCTTTTTTGATTTTAAGATTGTTGTTTAATTTATAGCCAACATTTGGCGCATCATGGCGCAAAAAACTACCGCAAATCACGCTAAAATCGGCATTTTTGATATCGTTGGTTGTGGCGTTGTATAAATTTAATCCAGAATACGCGCTAAAATTTCGCAAGAAATTTTGATACTTTTTCGCTTCAGCATTTATCAAATTTAGCCCAAATTTCTCACGTAAAAGCGATAGAATTTTTGCCTCTTCGTTTGTGATGAATGAGTTAAATTTGATCGTTTTTATCGTGCCATTTTTAAAATTTGCGATGATTTTGTTAAATTTTTCTTCATCACGTGTGGCGGTTTCATTGTGAAAATCAAAGCCAAAACGCGCTGCGCCGTTTAATTCGCCAAAGTTAAAATCACTACTTACGCGATAAATTCGCGGGCGCAAATCACGCGTGGCGGTGCGCTTTACATCATAATATATGAGTTCGCAATCGCTTGAATGCGGATTTGAAGCTGGGATTTGCGTTAGCTCCCACGCGTTTGAGCTGTATTTAAAATGCGTTTGTGTAAGCGCGCCCACAGGACACACAGCCGCACACTCGCCACATTCGCCGCACTCATCAAAGCTCTTTTCACGCCCGATTAGGCTCTTTTGAAATTTACTCCACACCGCAAAAGCGTCTTTACTCATCGTATCTTTGTAGTCTTTATCGATCGCTTGACCTCCGCGCGGGATGGTTTTTAACGCTTTATCACCGATTTTATCGCTACAGGCGGTAACGCATCGCTCACAGACGATACAAAGGCTAGGATCATAGCTCACTAGCCCCCAAATTTGGGGTATCCGCGCAGTATCGGCGATAGCACACTCTTGCTCTTTGACGCCTGTATGATGGACTAAATTTTGCAGTTCGCACTCGCCTGATTTATCGCATACACCACACTCTAGCGGGTGATTTATGCAATAGCTCATCATTATAGCGCGACGATTTTGCTCAATTGTTTGTGAATTTGTGATGATATTTTGTCCATCTTTTGCCTTTGCATTACAGCTATAGATGATTTTGCCATCGCTTTCTACCATACACATTCTACAAGCTAAAGTCGGGCTACATCCGCTAAGATAGCAAATCGCAGGGATATAAATGCCGTTTTTGCGCGCAATTTGTAAGATATATTCGCCCTCGTTGCACTCGATTTTACGCCCATTTATTGTGATTTGCGCCATTATTTTGCCTCTATTTTAGCTAGTTCAAATTTTGGTGAGTTTGCTAAATTTGGGCTATCTTGCAATCCCAAAAACGCAATCGTCCCACGAATACTCTCATCAAAGCCAAAATTTCTTTGCAAATTTATTGAATTTGTAGAAATTTGCGCCAGGCTTTTATCGTGAAGTTTTGTGATCGCACAAAAGTATTTTCCGCCGATAAAATCGCTATTTTGCGTATGCTTAAAAACTACTGCGCCATCGTAATTTTGCAGTGGCGAAAATTCACTCAAATCCCCGTTTGTAAAGTTACAAATTTCGCCTTTTAAATTTATTATTTTGGCGTTGCTAAATTTTGCTAAACGCGCAAGCAAAATTTCAAAATTTGCCCTATTCTCATCAAATTTAATCAAATTTTCATCAACGATTATCGTATCTATTTCGCGGATAAAATCCAAAATTTCATCAATCTCCTCTTCGCCTACGTTGCTCTCTCCGCTAAAATATGCAACATCTAGCGACAAAACATCATCGCCCAATTTTAGACCAACGCAAATCATCGCCAAAACGTAGCTTAATGCGCCGATTTCGCAGTGGATTTTCGCGTTTGCGCTAAGAAGCGGCGAAATAGTTAAAATTTCGTCATCGCAAAAACTCTCAAAAAGCGCCCTGTTTTCAAATTTTAAAAAGCTGGTTAAATCTAGAATTTTCATATTTGTCCTTTTTTGACGACAATCGTCCAATCAACAGCGTTAAATCTAAGCGAATTTAAAAGCGTAGAATTTAGCCCCACCACTAAATCCGCGCTCTTTTGAACGCCACTAAAATCGCCCATCTCAAATAAAAATATCATCACTTCGCCGTGCGGTGTGTTTTTGATAATCTCGCCCATTCGGTGCAAGAAATTTGCCTTTAAGTGCCTTAAATCGTAGCGTTTCATCGATCCACCTCACCTAAAATAATATTTGTGCTACCAATTATCGCGGAAACATCGGCGATATATTGTCCTACAAGCAGTTTTTCATAAATCGCGCAGTGAAAAAAGCGAGGAGTGCGAATTTTTACACGATACGGACGGCTTTCGCCAGTTGAATAGATATAAAAGCCTAGTTCGCCTTTTGGGCTCTCTGTTGCGTGATAAATTTCGCCGCGCGGGGCTTTTAGGCCTTGAGTAATGAGCACAAAATGTTGCATTAATGAGTAATTTTGCGTTAAAATTTGCTCTTTTGATGGATTTACAAATTCAGGATTTTGCGCCAAAATTTCAGGTTTTGAGGCGTGATAAAGTGGCACGCACTGGCGCAAAATTTTAACACTCTCGCGAATTTCGCCCATATAGCACTTATAACGCGCGTAGCAATCCCCAGCCGTAGCAAATGGCACATCAAAATCAAGCTCATCATAGATTAAATACGGCTCTTCTTTGCGAATATCCCATTTATGCCCGCTAGCGCGCAACATCACACCAGAACAGCCGCACTCTAACGCCATCTTTTGAGAAATCACGCCGACATTTTGTGTGCGCATAAGCCAAATTCTATTTGTATCTAGTAGATCTTCATAATCTTTTACACCATTTAAAATTTTCTCACAAAGTGTTAAAAGCTCATCACACCAACCGTTTGGAAGATCCAAAAATACACCACCGATTTTTATATTATTGTGCGTAAGACGTGCGCCACAATACTTTTCTATTATGTCTAAAATGTATTCGCGCTCTCTAAAACAATAGATAAAAATCGTCATCGCGCCAATATCTAGGGCGTGAGTTGCCAAAAACAGTAGGTGCGAACTAATGCGATTTAGCTCCAAAAGCATCGTGCGAATTATCTGTGCACGGCGCGGGATCTCAATCCCACAAAGTCGCTCCACCGCGCTACAAAAAGCGTAATTATTTGCGCTACTTGCGGTGTAATCGATACGATCTGTTACAGGCACAAACTCAGGATAGATCATATTTTCAGCCATTTTTTCTATGCCACGATGCATATAGCCAACGCCCGGGTCTGCTTTGATTATCTTTTCACCATCGGTTTTAAGCACTAAGCGTAGCTGTCCGTGCGCTGATGGGTGCTGGGGGCCGAAATTTAAGATCAAATTTCCGCCCTCTTTTTGAAATTCAATATTTTCAAAAAAGGGTCGCAATCTATTTGGCTCTTGCATAGATTATCTCCTTTTCTTTATTAGTTTAAATTTATCTCTTGATGCGCGTTTTACCAAAAATGGCTTTTTATCTTGCAAATCTATCAAATTTGGCTTTTGCGGGGCAGGTGCGCCAAATTCGCTCTCGTGATGAAGTCTTGCAAAATTAAACGTATCTTTTTCATCGATAAAGCTAGAATCTCTATTTTCCGCGCCAAATTCATCTCGTCTATCGCGCCCGAAAATTTTATCTATCTCATACCAACGGGCAAATTCGTCGCCTTGGAGCGGATAGCTCTTTAAAAGCGGATGCCCATACCAATCATCAGGCATTAAAATTCGCTTTAAATTTGGATGATTTTTAATCCACACGCCAAACATATCATATAGCTCGCGCTCAGCCCAATTTGCATTAGGATAAATTTCACACACGCTAGGCAAAAAGCTCTTTTGAACCACGTCGCACTTAACACGCGCTCTAAATCCACGCGAAATGTCTAAAATTTGATAAAAAACCTCAACCCCACCACGCGTAGATAAAAAATCTACACCGCTAATATCGCACAAAATTTCATATCCAAGCGATTTTAGCCTCTTTAAAATTTCGCCAACATCGTCCACTCTTGCGCATACTATAAGCGTATCAAACTCAACATAAATTTGGTTAAGTTCAAATTTGGCTAAATTTTGCGCATCGGTTGCAAATTTAGAATCTTGCACCAAAACTTTTGGCGTCTCATTTTGGATAAAAAATCTATCCGTGCGGTAATTTTTCTTGCTTGCGTCTTTTTTATTAAAATACTCTCTCATCACACAAGCCTTTTTGGCGCTTGCTTTCGGCGCGGGGTCTGTTTGCGGATCTTTTTTTGCAAAATCATGAGCGCATATTGCAAAGTCTCAGGGCGCGGCGCACAGCCTGGTAGGTATATATCCACAGGGACGATTCTATCGCAACCTTGTACGGTCGAATATGTGTTAAACATACCGCCGGTGTTTGCACAGCTTCCCATCGAAATGACCCATTTTGGTTCTGGCATGCTATCGTATAATCTGCGAGTAAATTCGGCGTGTTTTTTGCTAAGAGTTCCGGCGATTATCATTACATCTGAGTGCTTTGCGCTACCACGAAATATCGTCCCAAAGCGGTCAAAATCATACCTTCCAGCGCCCGTCGCCATCATCTCTATCGCGCAACAGGCTAAGCCATAGCTCATCGCCCAAAGAGAGTTACTGCGCCCCCAAGATATTAATTTATCAATTGTAGTAAGCACGATAGGAAGCCCATTTTCGC
Source organism: uncultured Campylobacter sp. (assembly GCA_963541085.1). Classification (GTDB taxonomy): domain Bacteria; phylum Campylobacterota; class Campylobacteria; order Campylobacterales; family Campylobacteraceae; genus Campylobacter_B. Next base: position 2,881 of record CAUTSW010000003.1, on the reverse strand, counting down.
GCGTGTAGTCTATTTTATGCTGTGCCAATTTAATGCCCCTTTCTTCCAAGCATAGATGAATCCCAAAATCAAAAGTGCCAAAAAAATGCCAAGTTCAATCACGCCAAAAACGCCCAAAAATTTGAAATTTATCGCCCACGGAAACATAAAAATAATCTCCACATCAAAGAGCACAAAAAGTGTCGCAATTAAAAAGAAGTGCGAATTTATACGGTTTGGTTGCGCTACACTTTCTGGACCGCACTCGTAAATTTCTGATTTTAGTCGTTCGGTGTTGCGATTGGCTAGAAATTTGCCTACTAAATTTGAGAGTTTTAAGATGATAAAAAAGATACTAGGTGCTAAAACAAGCATCACAAAAGCCCCAAAATAAGGGTGTGATAAAGCGAAATTTGACATTTTTTACCTTTGAAATTTGATGCGGGATTTTACTTTAATTCAAATTTGAAAATGTTGAAATTTAATGTTACGATTTTTCTCTAAGTTTTTTATAAATTTTCTGTTAAAATAGCGGATTTTTTATCAAAGGAAATTTTATGAAAAAGAGTATTTTTTTGGCTGTTATGCTAGGAATTAGCGGGATTTTAGGCGGTTGCGCGCACGATGCAGACTATAATCCAAACGCCGTAATTGCGTTTGATGAGAGTGGACTTCGCGCGGATAAGCCTTTGCAAAAATTAGTGATTTATACAGATAGCGCGATTAATTCAAATAAGACTTTTAAACCTTCAACCGCGCTTGGCAAAGATGATAAATTAAGCATAAATTTGGGCGATTTTGCTAGCAATTCGACAAAAGCATATCTTTCAAACTACTTCCGCGCGATATCTCAAACGACCAAATTTGACGATATTTCAAATGGTCTAGTCGTGATTCCTGATATTAAAGCGTTTGAATATGGCTTTTTTAGCGCAGACGGAATGGATCTGGATATAAACCCGTATGTTGAGTATGATTTTCGCTTAAGTATCTTTAAAAATGGCAAACAAATTTACTCTAAAAAACTAAGCAAAGATGAAAAAGTAAAAGGCGAAAAGGTCTTTTTTGGCGGTGGCGGGGCGGCATATGCGACTATCGCGCCGATATTTCAAAATGCGCTCACTAATGATTTAAAACGCCACGCAAACGAAATAATCTCTGTTATTAACGCAAATTAGGGCTTTTGATGATTGAAATTTTAACCTCTCCACAAGCGTGGATTAGCCTTGCTACATTAACTGGACTTGAGATAATTTTAGGCGTTGATAACATCATTTTTATAGCGATTTTGTGCTCTCGTTTGCCTCGTGAAAAACAGCGTGTGGCGCGTCTTGGCGGGCTTGCGCTTGCGATGGTGACGCGAATTTTATTGCTTTTTAGCATTTTTTGGGTTATGAAGCTTACAAAGCCTTTATTTGGCGTCTTTGGCGTCGAAATTTCTGGCAAAGATATCATTTTGATTTTGGGCGGACTTTTTTTAATAGCAAAATCTACGATAGAAATTCACTCAGACGTTAGCGGTTCGCACGAAAATTCACACAAAAACGAAAATCAAACGCCAAATTTAGCCAAAGTAAATTTGCTAGGCACGATTATCCAAATCTCTATTTTAGACATAATTTTCTCTCTTGATAGCGTTATTACAGCGGTTGGTATGGCGCAACACATTGAGATTATGATCGCAGCTGTCGTAATTGCGGTGGGCGTGATGATGATGGCAAGCGGCGCGATCAGCGCGTTTGTTGAGCGCAATCAAACGATAAAAATTTTGGCTTTGGCATTTTTGATCTTAATCGGAGTAAATTTAATCGCAGAAGCGATCGATATTGCGATACCAAAGGGATATATATACTTCGCGATGGCGTTTTCTTTGGCGGTGGAGCTGATAAATATTCTCGCTAGAAAAAAAGCGAAGTAAATTTTTTGCTTTTGCTACGTAAATTTGCGTGGCAAAAGCGTTTTTTAATTTAGCTAGTAGTAAATTTCATATTAGTTTTGCAAAAATTTCAAAAATCAATTTAAAAGGATAAAATCATGGATAAAAACTTCCCACTAAATCAAATTCTATACGGTCCTCCAGGGACTGGAAAGACATATAGTGTTGTTCGTAAAGCACTAGAAATTATAGAGGGCAATGCTTCCGATGATAGATCTAAATTTAAAAGTTATGTTGAAAACGGACAGATAAAATTTGTAACTTTTCATCAAAGCTATGAATATGAGGAATTTATTGAGGGTATAAAACCTGTTTTAAATGACAATGAAACAGATAACGACAAAGAGATAAAATACGATATTGAAGATGGAATATTTAAAGCCATATGTCAAACAGCTAAAAAGAAAAACGAGATAATAGTAAAAACAAAAGATGATAACAAAATAATAGATGAAGACAATTTTAAAGAACTGTACGATAGTTATGTTTTGACTCTACCTAAATACTCTACATCTCCGTCAAGTAAAATTTTAACCACACAAAACGGATCTGAATTTCACCTATATAAAAACACTAAACCATCTATAGTTGTTCGCGCAAAAAGCGGTTCAAAGCCCGTGTCTGTCGCATATAGGAAATTAAAAAAAATATTGTTTAATGGTGAAGAGTATGCATACCCATCGTATGAGCCAAAAATAATTGATGATATGAAACTGGATATACAAAAACACACAGTAGATAATAGCTCTAAAAACTATGTTTTAATCATCGACGAAATCAACCGCGGAAATATATCGAAAATTTTTGGTGAGCTCATAACTCTTATAGAGCCGTCAAAAAGGCTCGGTGCAGATGACGAAATAATAGTGGAGCTGCCGTACTCACAACACAAAAGAGAAGAAGAGAAGGAAAAATTTGGAGTGCCGTCAAATTTATACATAATAGGCACGATGAATACAGCAGATC
>CAUTSW010000002.1:0-49621 GCA_963541085.1 uncultured Campylobacter sp. | reverse complement strand
TAGATATTAAAAAAATCGACTACACAAAGACACAAATTTTAGAAAAATATGCTGATGATGACCTAAAAATCGAAGTTTTAAAACGCATTCCAGATGGTGCGGTAAGCGAATACCAAATGGGCGAATTTAGCGACGTTTGTCGCGGGCCACATGTGCCAAACACTAAATTTCTACGCTTTTTTAAGCTGACTCGTATCGCTGGAGCTTACCTTGGTGGTGATGAAAAGCGTGAAATGCTAACGCGAATTTATGGCACAGCGTTTGCAGATAAAGAGAGCTTAAAAGCGCATCTAACAATGCTTGAAGAGGCGAAAAAACGCGACCATAGAAAGCTTGGCGCGGAGATGAAATTTTTTACATTTGATGATGATATTGGTGTTGGGCTGCCAATTTGGTTGCCTGCTGGCACAAAAATGCGCGTAAAGCTAGAAGAAAGACTCTATCGTCAACTACGTTCGCGCAGATATGAGCCTGTACGCGGACCTGAAATTTTAAAATCAGACGCGTGGAAAATCAGCGGCCACTATGCAAATTACAAAGAAAATATGTATTTTACGATCATCGACGAGCAAGAATACGGCATAAAGCCGATGAACTGTGTCGGGCATATCAAAGTATATCAAAGCGAAATTCGCTCATATCGCGATTTGCCACTTAAATTTTGCGAATATGGCGTCGTGCATCGTCATGAGAAAAGCGGCGTTTTACACGGGCTTTTTAGGGTGCGCGAATTTACTCAAGATGACGCGCATCTATTCTGTCGCCCAGATCAAATCAAAGAGAACGTGTATGAAATTTTAGATTTTGTCGGTTTACTTATGGGTGCGTTCGGGTTTAATTACGAGCTTGAAATTTCAACTAAACCAGCAAAGGCCGTTGGCGATGATGAAGTCTGGGAAATTGCTACAAAAGCACTCAAAGATGCACTTGATCAAAAAGAGCTAAAATACGGCATTGATGAGGGCGGCGGCGCATTTTATGGACCTAAAATAGATATTAAAATTACCGATGCACTAGGACGAAAGTGGCAGTGTGGCACTGTGCAGATTGATTTTAATTTGCCTGCACGTTTTGAGCTTAGTTATATTGATGAAAATAATGAGAAAAAACAGCCAGTGATGATACATCGTGCTATTTTGGGAAGCTTTGAGAGATTTGTGGGAATTTTATTAGAGCATACAGCGGGCGAGTTGCCGTTTTGGATTGCGCCGACACAGGTTATTATTATCCCAATTGGCGAAGCGCACCGCGAATATGCGCATGAAATTTGTCGAAAACTTCGCGCGATCGGCGTTGATAGCGAAATTTCAGATAAAGATGAAACATTAAATAAGAGAATTCGCACAGCCGAAAAACAAAAAGTGCCGATTATTTTAGTTTTAGGAGATAATGAGGTGAGTGAAAAAAGTGTTGCTTTGCGCGATCGTAGAGCTAGACAGCAGCAAAATTTGAGCTTAGATGAGTTTATAAATTTTGCACAAACAAAATTAAATGAGGTGAATTTTTGAGCAAAGACGTTACTTATATAAACGAAGAAATTCGTAATTTAGAGGTTAGATGTATTGGGGAAGATGGGGAAGTTTTTGGCGTTATGTCGCGCGATGAGGCGTTAAAACTTGCCGATAGAGAGGGGCTTGATTTGGTGTTAATCGCGCCAAATGCAAACCCGCCAGTTTGCAAAATAATGAACTACTCCAAATTTCGTTATCAGCAAGAAAAAAAGCTAAAAGAGACCAAGAAAAAGCAAAAAATTATAGAGGTCAAAGAGATTAAACTTTCTGCAAAAATCGCACAAAATGATATCAATTACAAGGTTAAACACGCAAAAGAATTTTTAAGCGAGGGCAAGCATGTTCGTTTTCGCGTGTTTTTAAAAGGGCGAGAGATGAATACGCCCGAGATTGGGGTTGCTCTTTTAGAAAAAATTTGGGAAAGTGATTTTCGTCAAATTGCTGATCGCGATAAGGTGCCATTTTTGGAAGGGCGATATGTCAATATGCTTGTGACGCCGAAAAAATCTTAAAATTTTAAGATTTATTTCAAATTATATAAAGAAAAGTTGGGTATAATCCGCACTTTTATTGTGATTTTTTGATAAAGGAATTAGTATGCCAAAGATGAAAACAAATCGTGGCGCAGCTAAGCGTTTCAATGTCGGTAAAAATAAAATCAAAAGAGGCTCTGCTTTTAGAAGCCATATTTTGACTAAAAAATCGAGCAAACGCATGAGAGATTTGAGAGGTCCGCACTACGTGGATTCTACAAATGTAGCTGCTGTGAAAAAAATGCTAGGAATGTAGTTTTTGACAAAAAAAGTCATTTAAACTCCCCTAAATTTGCATAATTTAAGGGTAAGCTCCCATTTGGGACGCCATTTTGTAAAGGATAATTATGGCAAGAGTAAAAACAGGTGTTGTTCGCAGAAGAAGACACAAAAGTATATTAAAGTTGGCAAGAGGCTTTTTTAGTGCCAGACATAGACATTTTAGAAAAGCAAAAGAGCAATTAGAAAGAAGCTTATGCTATGCATTCCGCGATAGAAAAGCAAAAAAGAGAAATTTCAGAGGACTTTGGATTATTAGAATTAATGCCGCTTGCAGATTGAATGATTTGAGTTATTCTAAATTTATGAACGGTCTAAAAAAGGCAAATATTGAGCTAGATCGCAAAATTTTAGCTGATATGGCTATGAATGATGCGAAAGCTTTTGAAACTTTGGCAAATCAAGTGAAAGACGCATTGAAATAACATATTTTCTCCGTTTGGCAAATTGACGCTTAACGGAGAATAACTTCTTAAAATTTACTTCACTAAATGCAAATCAGATTAGAAAACGTAAAAATTGAACCGAGCTGGAAAGAGATTTTAAAGGATGAGTTTTTAAGTCCGTATTTTCTAACTATAAAAGAAAATTTACTCAGCGCAATGCGCAGTAGCGTGGTTTATCCGCCCTCAAATTTGATATTTAACGCTTTTGAGCTTACTCCATTTGACGCTGTTAAGGTTGTCATTTTGGGGCAAGATCCATACCACGGCGCAAACCAAGCGATGGGGCTTAGCTTTTCTGTGCCGCGTGGAGTGAAAATCCCACCATCGTTGTTGAATATTTATAAAGAAATTTACGACGATTTGGGCATCAAACAGCCAAATTGCGGGGATTTGACATATTGGGCAAAGCAGGGCGTTTTGCTATTAAACACCACGCTTAGCGTGAGTGCAGGAGTACCAAATTCGCACTCAAATTTTGGTTGGCAGATTTTCACAGATGCGATTATTCGCGCAATTAATACTAGAAAAAATGGCATCGTCTTTTTGCTTTGGGGGAATCCAGCTAAGGCAAAATCCGCTCTCATTGATACCACAAAGCATTTTGTGTTAAGCGCGGCACATCCAAGTCCGCTTGCGCGTGGTGCATTTTTTGGGTGCAGACACTTTTCTAAGACAAATGAAATTTTAACGCGCATTGGTAAAACACCGATAGATTGGGATCTAAATCACTATTTTAATAATATTTGATGCTAGATTTATTATAAATTTGATGTTTTGTTAAAGTAAAATTTTTAATTTTGTGCAAATTTATCTTAATAATTTAGTCTTCTAGCCTAAATTTAAATAAAATTTCAAAAAAAACAACTTTAATGCTAAAAATTACAAAAAAATAATGAAATTTGACTACAAAATTTCTAAATTTTACGCCAAAAAACAAAGAAACAAAGAACAAAAGCTACAAATTGCTATATTAAACAGCCAAAATTGCTTGCTAGGAGAGTCTGCAATATCGCCAAAATAAGTGACTTTTTATCTATGGTTATTATGCATATGCGTTTTGGCAAAATATTGGATTGCGGATGAAGGTCATTCTAGAACAAATTCGCGCGCATAAACATAGAAATTATCTAATTTAATGAATGCAAAAGAGTCTTTTATTGTGTCAAATCTTTAAAATTGATTAAAAATAGCGTGAAAAACCAATGAACACAAACAACGCGCTTTGAGTGCGAAACGTTTAGCAAAAATGTATTAATTTGCGCATTTTGACCGCTTTGGTGCTCAAAATTCACATGCGTCTTTTTGGCGAATTACCATCTTTAAAGAAAGCACATTGAAGAAACTTTGCGCTGGAATTGCTTAAATTTGTAAATTTAAAGGAGAAATTTAAATAAAATCTTGCCAAATAGCTATTTTTTCATCAAATTTGATACCAAATTTGTCGCAAAAAACGATGCTGCCGCGATCACTACAATTATCGCGCTCGCGGTGAGATTTGCATAGTAGCTTAGCACCAACCCACCGACGCAAAATGTAGCCGCAACCAAACTCGCTATCGCCATCATCGCGCCAAGGGTTTTGGCGAATTTTTCCGCTATAAATGGCGGTATCGTGATGAGTGCCATAATCAAAATGATGCCTACGATTTGAATCGCGCTCACCACGCAAAATGTTATCATCGCGATTAGCAAAAGGTAGAATGCGCGCGTGTTTGTGCCTTTTAGTGAGGCAAATTCCATATCAAAACTAATCGCGCAAAATTGTCTGTAAAATAGCATCACAATAGCGATAAATAGGGCATCAGCGATAGCTATGAAAATCAGTGTTTCGCGATTTATCGCCAAAATTGAGCCAAATAGATAACCGCTTAAATCGCCCACATATCCTGGCGTCAAATCGATGAAAATAATGCCGATCGCCATACCTACGCTCCACAAAATTCCAATTATTGCGTCAAATCGTTCCGAGTTTTTTAGCGTTAAAAAACCAGCAAAAAGCCCTAGCGCTAGGCTAAATACGCTCGCTCCTAAAAGTGGCGAAATGCCTAAAAATAGTGCGATTCCGATCCCTCCATATGCTCCGTGTGATAGTCCTGCGCCGATAAATGTCATTTTGTTTATGACGATTAGTGAGCCAACAACTCCACATGCAATAGAGACCAAAAAAGCCCCTAAAATAGCGTTTTGCATAAATTCATATTGTATTAGTATTTGCATTTTTTACTCTTAGATTTTGAAAATGGGGCGCAAAACTATAAAACACAGCGAAAAAATTTGCACCAAAAATTTAAACCCAGATTTTAGCCAAAATTTGCGAAATTTGACCAGTTTAGCGCAAATTTTACGTCAAATTTTATCAATTTTCAGCAAGCCGATAAATTTAGTGCAAAAATTTTTGCGCAAATACAAATAAATTTTGCGCCAAATTTCGCCCAATAAATTTGCCAATACAAAAAATTAGAAAGCAAATTTCGAGCCTTTGCTATAAAAAAGCTTTGCGAACGTATCGCGTCAAGTGTGCACGAGATTTGTCTCGTGCGCGAAATTTTATTAATCTTGTATAAATTTTGTATCAAATTCTGCCAAATTTAATGCAAATTTCAATTAAATTTCCGCGCAAATTTATTTCATTTAAGTGCAGATTATGCCAAAATCTACACAAATCTCATCGTTTGTGCCTAGCTTTATGTGTATTTCATGAAAATTTACTCAGATTTTGCACCGATTGTTTGTGCTTTGCTTGCTTGAGTTCTATTTTGTGTAGTTTTGTAAGCTTGGATGTAATTTTGTCATCAAAAGCACGAATTGCAAGTTAAATTTGTGCGCATTAAATTTTGATAGTTGTGTCAAAATTAGCGCAAAGTTTCTTGGCACGTGAAACTCAAATGGATTTTCTCTTATTGATTTTAGCGGTTTTTATGTGGTTTTAGCATTATCTAAATTTATTTTTTTTAGATGAAATAAATTTTTATGCCTTTAAATTTAGATAATCTCTTTAATGCAATCTCAAAAATTTTCAATGGCGAATTTACTTTTTGAAGCTCTTTTGCGCTTTATCTACGCAATCTGCCAAACTTTTTGGCAATCTCAATATTTTGCACTCTCATCTAATTTCTTAAATCATGGGTGTTGGCTCATTTGCAAAGCGGTTTTTGATATCTGGGCATCGCACTAGAATATTGGGGTTTGTTTGACATACCTTTATCTTTTTTGGCTTAAAAGTGGCTTTTACAAATCCATGTCTCTTTTTTAAAATTTAGATATTTTTCACAATTTAGTTTCCGAAATTTTATACTTATTTTTCGTGGTTCTCATTACAAATTAACGATTTTTATTATATTTAAGTTTTGTTGAGTCATTTTTTTGTAATACAAAATGCTTCGCACACCAAATTTAGGCAATTTTACACTAATTTTAAACGTCAATTTTAATCGATTTTACTTAAAATTTCGCGCAAATTTATATGCAAGATTTTTCAAACTCAAATTTAATACGAACTTAACTTGGAAATTTGGCTACGAACTCCCTAAATTCAGTGTTTGCAAGAGCACTCTTTTAATGCTAGTTCGACTTCGCAGATGTGCTTGTGTTTATGTAATAGATGTTGCAAAAACTCCGTGCTTGTCGCGTTTGCTTTGATTGCGTGCGTTGTGAGTGCGCCATTTTCGATGTAGAGTGCTTTTGTTGCGTAATTTAGTGCTAAATTTGTCTCGTGCGTGACCGATATGATGCCGATGCCATTTTGGTTTAGTTCTTTTAAAAGTGAGTAAATTTGAAACTGCCCGCCAACATCAATATTCGCCAAAGGTTCATCAAGCACAAGCAATTTCGCCTCGCTACAAAGGGCTCTAGCGATATATACGCGTTGGCGTTGCCCGCCGCTTAAATCAGAAATTTTGCGCGTGGCAAACTCTTCCATTTTTACTCGCGCGAGTGCTTTTAATGCGGCGATTTTGTCGGCTTTTGAGTAAAAAAATAGCTTTTTTTTATCAAGCCGTCCCATCAAAACGACCTCTAAAACACTAATTGGAAAGCTTTTGTTTGGGCTGATTAGTTGTGGGACGTAGCCGATATTTTTGATTTGCGTACCAAATTCGCGTAAGATTTCGCCTGAATTTGGACGCAATATGCCTAAGATCAGTTTTAAAAACGTGCTTTTTCCTGCGCCATTTGGCCCTAGGACGATTAAAAAATCTTTTAAATCGTAGGCAAAATTTATATTTTTGAATATAAATTCGCGCTCAAATTTAAAGCTGACGTTTTTAAAAACCAAATCGCTCATAAAAATTATTTCATACTTTTTGCGATTTCGTCGATGATTTCGCGCATAGATTTATCCCATTGCTCTGATAAAATATCGATTTTTACGACATTTGCGCCGGTCTCTTTAGCGATTGTTTGCGCCGCTTTTGTTGGGAAGCCTTTTGCAATAAAGATAGTTTTGATTTTCTCTTTTTTTGCGGTGTCAATTAACTCTTTTAGCTCGGCTGGTTTTGGCTCTTTGCCTTCGATTTCAACGCTTAGCTCTTCTAAATTATATCTGTGTGCAAAATAGCCAAGCGCAGGGTGATAGATTAAAAATTTACCGCCATTTAATGCGCCTAATTTCTCTTTTGCGTATGCGTCAAGCTCGTCTAATTCCTTTGTCAATTTGGCAAAATTTTCATCAAATTTGGCTGCGTCTGCTGGATATTTTTCCTTTAATGCATTAAGAATATTTTGCGCTTGTGTTTTTGCTAAAATTGGATCCATCCAGACATGTGGATCAAATTCGCCATGATGATGGCAGTGGCAGTGCTCGTCATGATCGCCGTGCTCGTGATGTTTGGCGTGATGACCTTGATCTTTGTGTTTATCATGTTTATCGTGATCGTGATCACCATGCTCGTGTTTGTCGTGATCGTGATCTGCGTGTTCGTCATGTTCATGTTCATCATGGTCTTCGTCGTGATCGTGATTTTTCATTTTTTCTATGCCACTTGCGGTATCTACAAATTTGATTTTTGGATATTGTTTTTTAAATTTTTCAACCCAAACGTTATCAAATTCAGTTCCGCCAACACCAAAATAAATTTCAGATTTTTCTAGCTCTTTCATCTGTGCAGGGCGTGGCTCGTATGTGTGTGGGTTTGCACCATCTACGACCATTGTGCTTATTTTGGCATCATCTCCAGCGATTTTTTCTACGAAAAATTTTGTAGGCAAAATAGATGTAGCTACATTAACTTGCGCCATCAAAGTTGACGCGGCCGCAAAACTAAAAAAGGTGAGTAGTAATGATTTTTTCATTATAATTCCTTTGAAAATTGATAAAAATCGGCTATTATAGCACAAAAATTTGGTTAGAAGAGATGATAAACAGAATTATTTTTGCATGTATTGCTTCAGTATGTTTTGGTGGCGAATTATTTGAAAATATTCCGGAGATAAAATTTGATAACAATAGAGCTATTTTAGGTAAAGAGCTCTATTTTGACGCTGGTCTTGGTGGTGGAAATAGTTGCGATAGTTGTCATAATCTCTATTTTAACACAAGCGGAACTAGTGCGAAAATAATAAATGGTATCAATCCGCCGACGATTTTAAACTCTGCTACAAAGAAATTTTTCTATAAAAATGGCGAAATTTTAAGCTTAAAAGAGCAAGTTGCACGCTCTTTAAGAGCTAAAAACGAACTTGCCAAAAGTGAAAAGGAAATTTTAGATTATCTTGCTAAAAGTAGCTCATATAAAGATAAATTTAAAAGCACTTTTGGAGGCAAAACTATTAAATTTGATGATGTTGTAAGCGCAATTAGTGAGTTTGAAAAGACGCTAGCAACCAGCCAGAGTAAATTTGATGAGTTTTTATTGGGAAAATATAAATTTAATCCACAAGAAGAGCGCGGGTATAAGCTATTTTTGGGCTATAATTGCGCTGTGTGCCATAATGGAGTAAATCTAGGCGATAATACTTTTGGACTTTCAAATGGCGTTACGAGTAAGGTGCCATCTTTGCGTAATATTATGCAAACTGCGCCATATTTTTATTCTGGTAAAATCGAAAATTTACGAGATGTTTTGCGTATTAAAATTGGCTTGGAGTTTAACGTAAGCCAGAGCGAACTATCCGATTTGATCGCATTTTTATCAACACTTAGCGGAAAGGTTGAGATCATTGAAAAATAAAATTGCATTTGTCGCTTTGTTTGTTGGTTTTGTTATTTTTACTCTGTTTTATTGTGTGCGTTATAGTGTGGCGTATAATGAGATAACGCTACTTGCGCAGATTAAAAGCGAAGCAAATTCATTAGAAAAAACAAATGTCAAATTTGATCTTTACTTTATAAATGGGCTAGAAGTTTTAAATAACGATAAAATCGCTGATGCTGAAATTTCGTTTAATAATACTCTTTTAAGCATCGATAAATTATTGCAACAATATGCAAATTTAAAAGAACAAAATGGTGCCAAATTTGATGGCGAAATGGCACAAATTAGAAGCTATTTTGATAAAAGAAAGAATAACATCAAAGATTTTAGTGTTTTAAAGACACAAATTATTAGCGATATAAATTTGTTGAATAACAACTTCTTATCGCTCGAAAACAGCGCGAAATTTTTTAATTTTCACGAAAAGATTATCTCTTTCGAACGTTCGTATAACAAAAATTTTTTTACTCTTGGCGATCAAATTAGTCCAAATTTTACCGTCAATGAAAACGACCAAAAATATATTGAAAATGCAAAAAATTTACTCCATAAAATTTCAACTTTTTACGCGATTTACGAGCAAAAAGATGATAATTTACTCTCTATTATCTTTGAATTTGAGAGAAAAATCGATGAAAATATTGATAGAATTCGCACAAATTTGCACGATTTAAATTCTTTATTTTTGCTATTTTTCATCGCGTTTATCGCGCTGGTGTTGTGCTATGGTTTTGTTTATGTTAGAAACGATGCGATAAAACAAAACTACGAGATTATTTTAAACGATTTTATGCACCCGATTTTTATCACCGATGATAATTTTAACATCATTAGTACAAATAAATTTGCCACTACTTTGTTTGATATTTCGCGAGCCAAGCAAAATTTATTTTCGGTTGTAAAATTTACAAATTCGCAAAAGCTAATCAAGGAGATTAAAAAGCGAATAGATGCGAAGATGGCTGAGTTTTCCGAACAAATTTCATATATATTAGATGGGCAAATTTCACACACAAAATTTGATCTAAAACGCGCAAAAAGATTGAACAAAAATATATTCATAATCACGCTTTTTGATAATGAAAAAGAGCTAGAATTGACGAAATCTTTACAGCTAAAAACTGATGAAATAGCCGCGATTAAATTTGTCGATCCATTGACAAAATCACACAATTTTGCCGCACTTTGCGAGCGACTAAAAAGCAACAAAAGCGCGCCACTTATCTGCTTAAACATCTCAAATTTTGCCGATTTGCGTATAATTTATGATGGCACAAAAGTAGATGAGATTATCGTCGGGATAGATGAAATTTTGCAAAATTGCGCCAATGCGTTAAAGATAAAATTTGAAATTTATCACGCTTGGATGGATGAGTTTTATCTGCTGTATTTAGGTAGCAATATCCAAAAAGATGCAGGCGAGATTGTAGAGTATTTTTCAGGAAAGACTGTTAGATTTTTAAGCGGGGAAATTTTAAACTCCATCAAGCCAGTTTTTGGTATAAGTGTAGATGAAAGCGATAGAATTTATCAGGCGCGAACCGCTTTGAGTCTAGCAAAACACGCCAATAAAGAGATCTTTTATTATGATAAAAATGTAAATTTCAAAGATGATTTTTTAAAGCGCCAAAGAACGATAACAACGATTCAAAAAGCGATCGAAAATAACCGAGTTTTTGTGGAGTGTCAAGCGATCCATGACATCACAAATGCCAATAGCATTTGGTCTTATGAAATTTTGATTAGAATTTTAGATGAGAATAATCGCATTTGGAGCCCTGCCGAGTTTTTAAATATAGCCAAAGATACGATTCTTTATGCGATGCTTAGCAAGAGCGTTATTATGCAGACTTTTGAGCTGTTGCGTAAATTTCCACAGACGCATTTTTCGTTTAATGTTTCGGCGATCGATATTTTTGATGATGAGCTTAGAGGGCTTATTATCGAGAATTTGCGCGCGATAGAAAACCCGCAAAATTTATCAATAGAAATTTTAGAGACCGAGGGTGTTGAAGATTATGATCGTATAAATTTGTTTGTAAATCAAGTAAAACAGCATGGTTGTAAAATTTCGATCGATGATTTTGGCAGCTCGTATTCTAACTTTTATCGTATTTTGTCGATAGATTTTGACTACATTAAAATCGACGGCTCAATTATCAAAAAGCTAGATCGCGATAAAAATGCGGTTGCGGCTGTTGAGATGATTGTAAATTTGGCTCAAAAGCAGGGCTTTGATGTCATCGCTGAGTTTGTCTCTAGTGACGAAATTTTGACAATCGTGCGAAATTTAGGGATCAAATACGTGCAAGGCTACGCTCTTTCAAAGCCTATTTCGCCAAACTATTTGCGTTAAAATTTGATCGGTTGAGGTGTGTTTACTCTTTTATAAAGACACTTTCAACGCCATTTTCGTTTAGCACGGCGACATTTTCGCGAAAGCCAAAAATTATATTTTCGCCCATAAAATAGTCGCCATTTTTTCGTAGCTCGTAGCTTTTATTGCCACGTTTTAATATGAGCTTATCCGTGTATTCGCGCACTAAAATTTTCCCGCTAGAACCGCTAAATTCGCGCTGAGATAGTAAATTTTCGCCACCAAACATCGCACAACCACTAATCAAAATCGCGCCAAATATCGCGCCTAAATTTCGCTCCAAATTTGAGCGAGTTTGCTCTAAATTTACACTCCAATTCGCACTAAAATTCAGTTGATTTTTCACCAAATTTGCGCCGATTTTTTTGCTAAATTTCATCATTTTATCAGCTCCAAAACAGAGTTTAATCCGCCTACGCCTTTTGAAATTTTACTCTCTCCTTTTGTTAATGAGCGGAAAATTTCATCTGTGAAATTCTGTTTTAATCTCGTTAAAGTTGGTCTTGCGCCTGTTAAATTTGTGTAAGAATTTACAAATTTATCATCATCTAAACACGCTTTAATTGTCGGCTCGATCGCGTCTGCTACTTTTGAAAACGAATTGTTTTTAAGCTCACTTGAGAGCAAAATCTCCCCCTTCATCGCCCGTTTTAGCGTCGCATCATCTGTGTTTTTAAGCTCATTTTTTATCACTTTGCCGAGCTGTTTTTTGCTCAAATTTGCATTGTTTGAGATGGAATCTGAGATATTTTTTAGCCAAATTTCTTTGTTTTGGCGCGTCTTTTCGTCGTCGTTTTTTGATATATAATTTCTTAAATATTTTGGCGCATGGATTTGATATTGGCTTAAATTTTCGTTTTCTAATTCATCTAAAAATTTACTCAACGCCGCGCGGTATGTGGTTGCGTTTTGCGTGAGATAACTCGCTGCTAAATTTGCCATTTGGGCTGTGCTGCTAGCAAAAACAAGGGCGCAAAATGCGCAAAAAACTACTATTTTTTTCATCGTATTCCTTTTAAAAAAAATTGATTTTATCCTAAAAGCAATTAATGTATAATCAATCATTTTTAAATTATGGAGCTAAATTTGGAAATTTTTTTACTTGCGTTTGCGTTATCGATGGATAGCGTGGCTGTGGCGATGGCAAATGGTGCAAAAAATGCGATGATGAGCGCGAAAATGGTCTTTAAAATATCGTTTTTTTTCTCATTTTTTCAAATTTTAATGCCGCTAATTGGCTATTTTTTGGGCGTGAGTTTTGCAAAATTTATCGATGAGATAGATCATTTTATAGCTTTTGGGATTTTGGGAATTTTGGGTGCGATGATGATAAAAGAGAGTTTTTCGTACGATGAAAATGATGAAATTTTGCATTTAAGTAACAAAGAACTAATGCTAAGCGCGATAGCCACTAGTATCGATGCACTCGCGGTTGGTATCACTTTTGCATTTATGAAAACCAATATTTTTCTAACGCTGTTAGTGATATTTCTAACATGTTTTGCGCTTTGCTTTGGTGGATGTTATGTCGGCAAAAAACTTGGAACTTTATTAAAAAATAAAGCGCTTTTTTTGGGCGGGGTAATACTCATTTTAATCGGATTAAAAATTTTATTAGAGCATTTGCATATTATTTAGTCTCAAATTTGCTTGATTGAAATTTAATAGAAATTGCAGGTTGTTAAATTAAAATGCGCTTTTTGGCTTTTTTATCTCTTAAAGTCTGTTTGATTATGTTTTAATTGGTGCTAAGTTATAGAAATCTTTGAGCTAAATTTGTAGTAGCTAAGTAGAAGTTTTCAAATTTCAACCAAACAATCAAAGTTCAATAAGAATTCAAGATTAAATTTGGCTAGAAATTTAAAACCCAGCGCGATTTTAATTAAATTCAATCTAAGTTTAAAACAAATTTAATTCGAAATTTTATTAGGGCTAAAAATCCCATTTCGAGAACTAAATACCTATAAATAGTTACTTTTTCTAAAGCATTTAAGCTACGAAAATAGGCATCGCAGACTAGCCCTATTATTGCGCCGGTTTTTTGCAAACATATTCATTCAAAGCAAAATTAGATATGCTATCAAAAATGCAAATACACTGGGTGGGTGCGTAAATTGTTTGAAGTTAGTGTATCCGCGCTAGATTTGATTTTAACGTTCTTTAATTACTTAATTTCCCCTAGGCTTAAATCGATTGAAACTAGGATTTTGAAAAGCTTTAGGACGGGTAAATCAAAGGCTTATTTAAGCGTCTATTTCGAAAGAAATGCATAAAAAGTTAAACTATAAATCAACGCCAAAAACAATTAAAAACAGACTAAAAATTTGTTGGGTTTTATCTTGAAAACTTGTTGATTGAAATTCTAAAAATATCGGTTAAATTTGCTATTTTGGCATCCTCTAAATAATGATAGATATACTTGTTTTCATCGGCAAAGCCATAGTTAAATGAAATTTTTAGCTTATCGTGAGCCTTGCTTTTTAAAACCAAATTGAGATTATTTTTAAACTACAATCTCTAACGAAATTTGCTAACAAACATCAAATTTTGTTAGCAAATTTATTTTAATTTTGCGTCAAATTTATGCCAAAACTAAAATTGGCACAAGCGCATTTTTCATTATATTTTTGGAAACGCTTGTCAAAAATAGACTTAAAAACATATTTTTACTAAGCGCGCCAGTTGCTATAAAATCGATCTTATTTGCGCGACGAAATTTGATTATTTCATTGCATGGATCGCCTTTTAGCGTGATGAATTCTGCCTTTTTATCGTGTAAAATTTCGCGCGCTACGTCTAAAATTTCATGCGATTTTTGCTCATCGTCGCACACGTTTGCAACGTAAAATTTAAGATTATTTCCAAAATATCCGCTCTCTTTAAGACGCTTTAAAAGCTTTATTGACGCCTTTAAACCATCAAACGCGACAAGCACAGATTTTGGCTTTAAAAAGCATTTATTGACGAATAAAATCGGCGTTTTTAGTTCGCTAATTAGCACGTCAGCCGATTTATTAATATAAGCATCGTTTTCATCATCTTTGATACTCATTACAAAAATTTCAGCCTCTTTTGCGTATAAATTTAAAATATCAATAAAATTACCAAACTCTATTTTGCGTTCAAATTTAACATCTTTGCAAAGTGCGCCAAGCTCGTCTAAAACGGCGTTTGCGCGCGCTAATTCTTCATCGCTTGGCGTATCGTTGATCTGTAAAATTTGTTGATCATACATCGCGATCCCTCCTGCTGCGAGAGTAAAAAATCCCGCTGGAAGATCTTGATTTTTGATAACGTAAAGTAAAATACATTCGCAATTTTTCTCTTTTGCTACGCTTAATCCATACTCACAAACGCTCCTATTTATCGGATTTTCATCGACACAAATTACAATCTTTTTCATACATTTTCTCCTATAAAAGTCCTATGATTTTTTCTCGGTCGAAATTCCCGCTGATTTCGGCTTTTATCTCTTTTAAAAACTCATCCATTGTAAAAATTTCGTCTCCATTAACTGCGAGTTTGAATGCGGTATTTTTTACAACAAGCTCAATCCCTGCTCCAGTTAGCTCATCTTTTGCAAGTATTTTTACATCAAAATTTGGCTCAAATTTGGCATTTTTTGGTAAAAATTTCTCCCACAATGCCACGCGCTCTTCAAAATTTGGCTTTTTAAATTCTATTTTGTAATCAAATCTACGTGAAAAAGCGGTATCAAACACCTCGACAAAATTTGTAGTGGCTATCAAAATCCCATCAAATTTTTCGATCTGTTCTAGGAAGATATTTTGCATTTGATTGTGCATTTTATCGGCACTTGTGCCGCTTTGTGCGATTCTGGTTGATAAAAATTGATCAGCCTCATTTAAAAGCAAAATCGGCTCGGATTTAAATTTTTTGCAAATTTCTTTATATTGATCAAACACTTTTCGCACATTTTGTTCGCTCTCGCCAACCCACTTGCTTAAAATTTTGGAGCAATCAAAGCTGATAATCTCTTTTTTTAAACTTTTTGCTATGCTAAGTGCGCTAAGCGTCTTTCCTGTGCCTGGCGGGCCGTAGAAAATCATCTTTTTTCCGATATTTTCTGGATCTTTTATGCCCCAATTTTTGAGTTTATTTGATACTTTTTTGTCTAATCGCGCCAAAATTCGATCAAAAATTTCGCGTATACGAGGGGATAAAATCACATCGTCAATCCCGTCTTTTGGTGATAAAAGTTCGAAAATTTCGCTATCTTTTATGCTGTTTTCAAACATAATTTTGCTACTTTTGCACTCTTTTTGTGTAGATGGCGAAAAACTAGATATTATGCGGTCTAAAATTTCCCCATTTAGTGAGGCAAAAATTTCATTTTGTCCAAAAAATATCTCGCTTCCATCCTCGATTATTCCGAAGTTATCGGCGATTTCGATTAGGCCTTTTTTGTTTAGGGTTGTGAGCTCATCAAAATAGATATTGCGTAAATTTTTGTTAATTTGATGTCCCAAAAGCATCGTCAAAACATCGATATTTTCTAAATTTAATGTAGTTTGCGGGGCGATTTTGGCGTAAAGCAAGATATTAAATAAAAATTGTTCGCTATTTTCTAACTCAAATTCTTTGAAAATATTTTCTAATTCGTTATCAAATTTAGACGCTTTTAGGCGGTTTTGAATCATGGTTTTTGCATTTTCGATATGTGGTTTGATGGCTTCGGCGTTGCTTGAAATTAGCATCATTTTTTGTTTGATTTGTAGTTTTATCAGTCCGAAAAGCTCATCTAAATATTCGCGCATATTTTGATATGGCATATCATCTTTTGGCACAAGATCATTTTGTAAATACGCACCTATTTCATCAAAAGTTTTATCTAAAATTTGCTCGATATTGTCGCTATTTTCGCACATAAAATCCAAGAAATTTTCATGCAACGACATGTCGCAATTTAAAAATACTGCTTCGCTTAACTCGCCTTTAAAATTTGATGGCAGGTTAAATTTTAGAATTTCTTTATCAATTAAATCGAAAATCTCACTCAAATTTAATAGATAATCAAAATTTTCGCTTATCGGGTCGCAAAATAGTGTTTTTAGCGCCAAAGCGACGTTTTGCGACGCATTTGCGTTTAATAAATTTGATAGCATAAATCGCACGATTTTTAGCTCGTTTTCATTTAATTCAAATGGCAATAAAGGCTCATTATCGCCATTTAAAAACTCAACCAATTTTATCATGCTAAGCCCCTAAGTAGCGCAATCTCATCAGCCCAAATACTCTCGTCAATCGTCTCTAAAATCATTGGAATTTCGTCGATTTTTTCATTTTTCATTAAAAGCGAAAATGCATCAAGTCCGATTTGCCCTTTGCCGATACTCTCATGGCGATCTAATTTGCTTTTAAGCCCTGATTTTGCGTCGTTTAAGTGCATTCCGCTTAGATATTTATAGCCGATTTTTGCGTCAAATTCATTCCAGGTTTTTGCAAAATTTTCCGCATCCCTAAAATCATAACCGCTCGCAAAAAGATGACACGTATCTATACAAACCCCAATGCGCGATTTATCTTCACAAAGCGCGATTATATAGGCTATTTGATCAAATGTATAGCCTAAATTTGATCCTTGTCCGGCTGTATTTTCGATAACCAATTTTATATTATTTGTTGCACGAATGGCTTCATTTATAGAAAGCGCTATCAATTTTAAACACTCTTCTTCACCTATTTCTTTTAGGTGTGAGCCAGGATGAAAATTGATTAGTTTTAATCCTAAAATTTCGGCACGATTTATCTCATCAATCAAAGCATTGCGCGATTTTTCACGATTTTGTGGGCTTGGATGGCCCAAATTTATTAGATAACTAGCGTGTGGCAAAACGTGATCCGCGCTGATATTTGAAGCCTCCAAATTTTGTTTAAATTTGTTGATTTCTGCACTCTCATAAGGCTTTGCGCTCCATTGACGCTGATTTTTTAAAAACAATGCAAACGCGTCTGCACCGATAGCTTTAGCATTTAATGGCGCGTTACTAACCCCGCCACTAGCGCTCACATGTGCTCCGATTCTTTTCAATTTGTTTCCTTTATGATAATTTTTACTCTGCGTTTTTCATCATGAAATTTCACATTTCCATCGCAAATTTCATAGTGCAATTCATCTAAATTTTGTGTAAAACCGCACTTGGTTTTTTCTAAATTTGCGCCGTTATAGATCGGCTTTTTATCAATTAAATTTGCAAAAAACCCGCTGTGATGGGCATGTGCGAAAAATTTCTTATTGAAAATCAGCTCATTATCGCACGCATTATTTAGGCAAATTTGATCCTTTTTTATTGTGATTTTAGCTAGGCTTATGCCGCTAGAATATAGATCGATTTGCTTGGTATCTTTAAAATTATGGATAAAACCTGCGTCGTTTAGCTTTATTAATGGTGAGATTACGATGAAATTTAGTGGTTTTGTCTCGCGCGGAGTTTTGTGGGCGCAACCAGCTAGTAAAAAAATCATGCAAAATAGAGAAATTTTATTCACTTTTTTCCTTTTTTAAGTAAAAATTAAGCGACGTTACAATAGAATCGCACTTCTTATTTGACGGCCCCTTCGTCTAACGGTTAGGACATCGCCCTTTCACGGCGGTAACACGAGTTCGAATCTCGTAGGGGTCACCAAACTTCAAATCAAAATCCACAATCAATCTTTTATAAAATGTCCAGCGAATTTTGAGAAATTGTTGATAATTTCACCGCCATATCTAAATCCAAGTCCGCACGCTTCATATGCAAAAAAGACGCCAGGTTGGTATTTTTGCCCGTTTTCATCTGTGTTAAAATCAAAATATTCTTGATACAAAAATTTCTGATTTGTGTATTCTCCATCTTGTGAGGCTAAAATTTTGCCGTTTGCGTCAATTATCTCCACATTTGCACCCTCGCGTGCTAAAAATGGCTTTTTTACCTGTTTTAAATTAGTTAGCGGTTCAAATGAAGAACGCAGTAAAAGCGGATGATTTGGATATAAATCCCATAAAATTTTCATAATTCCTTTGCTTTGGAATAGTAAAGTGTAGGCTGGATTTAAGATAATCGCCTCTTGATTTTTCATTATGTTTTCTAAAATTAGCGCGAGCTCACCTTCTTCGATGGCGATTTGTTCCCATGGGATCAGCTTAAAAAGATATTCATATTTTTCGCCATCAAACACGACACCTTCTTCATCATCAAACTCAATATCTTTAATATATGCAAAATTTGTCTTAAATCCTGCATCTTGAGCGCAAATTTGCAAAAGTTTTGTCGTCATTTCATCTTCAATATTTCCGCCAATGCAGGTAAATAAAATTTTCCAGCCCTCATAAAGCTTATCAAATTCTTCTGTGCTTTCATCTAGTGTGATTAAACGCTTGAAATTCTCGCAAATGGCGTTATAAACGTCGTTAAATTGCAAATTTTCGTTCATCTCATTTTGTTTTAGCATCGCCCATTGCACGATCGCCGTTTCAAATAGTGCGGTTGGTGTATCAGCATTAAATTCGATAAGCTTTATCGGTTTGCCATCAATTCCGCCAGCTAGATCAAAGCGCCCATAAAGATGCCAATGCACGTCATTTTCCCAGCTCATTTTGATTGCATCTATTAGATTAAACGGAATACCTAATTCATGAAAAAGATTATTATCAATCACATGTTGCGCGGCGGCTACAAACATATCATAAAGCTCATTTGTAGCCTCATAAAAAGCTTCGGCTTCATCTTTTGTAATTTCAACTAAACGATCCCCTAAATACGGGCTAAAATCGCCATCTGTATGCCAAGAAAAACCCAAATTTTCAAGATATTCCTTGCTTAAAGGTGTAATTTTTTTAAATTTCATTCGCTATCCTTTTATTAAATTTCGTTATCAAAAATTTGTTTTCAATTTGCATTTTTTTTAAGCGCCAACCGAGCTAGATGTGTCACTATTTTTGCCAAAAAATCCACTTTTTCCACTTTTTGCGCTGGAATTTTGTGCATTTTTAAAGCTATTTACGCTCTTTTCATATGCGCTTTTATCTGAGAACGCGTTTTGTTTTTGTGCTTGAAAATTTGGATTTGAAAACAGCTTGTTGCCAATATATGAGCCAATAATCGCACCCGCTGCGCTTGCTAAAAGCGCTTCGCCAAGCCCCATTCCACCGCTGCTAAGTGATGGATTTGTCAGCCCGCTTGTGCCTGCGTCTATTTTGGCGTTTTCTTGCGCTACAAGCTCATCCATTTCCTCTTTTGTTAGCACTTTTTCCGTGCCGTCTAATTTTTTTAACACGACGCGATTTTCTGATGCTGGAAACTCCTCTTTTATCTTATATTTTCCAGGTTGCGTCTCTTCGATAATTACAAAAGCACCTTTATTTTGTGAAATTTCGCTGTTATTTTCGCTAGAACAACCATTCATTCCGCCGGCTAAAATAAAGCCGAAACCGCCAACAAGTGCAAATTTTGAGATCTTTTTTAATTTCATATTTTTTCCTTTATCTGTGTAATGTCTAAATTTTTGCTAACAAATGCCAAACCGTTTTCAAATTTTACATTTTCGTCGCCATTTTTTAGCAAAAATTTCTTAATCTTTTTTCTCTCTTTTTTCTTGTCAAAATTTTGTTTTAAAAACGCCCCGATGCTAATCCACCCTGAATTTTGGGTAGAAATTTCAACTAAATCACCACTTTTTGCATCGATTGTTTGCGGTAAAATCGGCTTTTGCAATAAATTCATAAAATATTGCAATTTCTCATCGCGCTTTTCGTAAATCTCTTTTATTTCGTTTTTTGTCTCGATTAAAACAGCCTCTTTTTGTTTGTGAAGCTCCTCTTTTTCTAATAAAAGAGCCTCATTTTTTGCTTTTAATTCGCTCACTTCATCTAATAAATACTCAACAAATTTAGATATTTGCGCATTAGAATTTGGTGTGTTTGTTTTTGAGCTATGCAAACTATTTTTTTCGCTGTTTTTCGCTTTTTCTTCGTCGTCTAAGATTATAAATTTTACGCCGTCTTCTTCTACTGTTTTAAATGTTCCGCGTCTGATTCGGTTATAAACAGCCTCTTTGGAGATGCCAAATTTATCAGCAACTTCAGTGATGGAGAGTTTTTGCATTAACTAACACCTTTTTGTAAATGTAAGTGTGGCATTATTGCGAAAGTGGGCTAAATTTTAGATGAAACAAGAGCCAACTAACAGTGTGTTAGTTGGCAAATTGGGTTAGAGTTTTGATTCGTATCTTCTTAACATATAAATTCGTTTCATAATTTTCTTGCGAGCTGAAATTTTTTGTTTTTTACGAATTTCTGTATTTGGTTCAAAGAACCTTCTAGCGCGAACTTCTGTTACAACTAAATTTCTATCCGTTTGTTTTTTAAAACGTCTATATGCCTCATCAAAAGACTCATTAGGATGTACCTTAACTCCAGGCAACGTCCTCACCACCTTTCGTTTTGAAATAAGTGTGAATTGTAGCGAAAAAAATGCGTTTATCAAAATTTACTCATTTTAAAGCAAAAAATTATATAATCGGCCATCTCAAAAATATCAAATTTCAAGGAGTATTTTATGCCGCAAACTGGATATAAAAATATCTATTACAGATACAAAAGATTTTTTGTTTTTAGTGTAATTACACTTTTTGCGCTGATAATTCCATACATTACAATCAATGGAAATCACTTTTTTTTACTTAGTTTTGAGCGCAAACAGCTGCATTTATTGTTTGCTTCATTTGCTACGCAAGAGCTATTTTTAATGCCGTTTGTTTTGATTTTTTTCTTTATTTTTATCTTTTTTGTTACGACTTTGGGTGGGCGAATTTGGTGTGGCTGGAGCTGTCCACAGACAATTTTCCGCACGATTTATCGCGACTTAATTCAAACAAAACTGCTAAAAATTAGAAAAACTCTTGATGATAAGCAAAAGCCTACGCAAGCTGGTTTTAAATTTGTAATCGGGCTTATTTTATTCGCCTGTGTTTGTTTGATTGCTGCGTCAAATTTCTTGTGGTTTTTTGTTCCGCCTGAGGATTTTTTCGCATATATTAGTGATCCGCTAAATCATACTGGCGTTGTTACCTTTGTCTTTGCGGTTGCTTTGGCATTGTTTTTAGATGTGACCGTTTTGGCGGAGAAATTTTGTATTTATGTTTGCCCTTACGCAAGAGTGCAATCTGTAATGTTTGATGAGGATACAATTCAAGTAATCTACGATGAAGGGCGTGGCGGTAAAATTTATGATGGACACACAAAATTATGGAAGAAACCGCAAATCGAAGGTGCAGAGTGTGTTGGCTGTGAAGCGTGCGTACGCACCTGTCCGACGCATATTGATATTCGCAAAGGTATGCAATTAGAGTGTATAAACTGCCTAGAATGTGCAGATGCTTGCTCTAATACTATGGGGCGTTTAGGCAAAAAATCGCTTATTAATTGGACTTCTAAAAAGTCACTAGATACGCGCAAACCTGTAAATTTCTTTCGTTTTAGAACTATTGGATATATTGGCGTTTTGACATTTGTATTGGTGCTTTTGGCGTTTATGACAACAAAAATTGAAAATATGCTACTAAATGTAAATCGCGATAGTGATCTTTATGCGATTAGTAAACAAGATGGAAATTTGGTCGTTGAGAATAACTATATATTCATGATAGAAAATACCGATTCAAATGAGCATAGATACTCTTTTGAGATCGATAATCCAAATATTGAGATTATAAAACCAAAAGAACCACAACGTGTAGGCGCAGGCAAAAAACGCAAAGTGATCGTAACAATGCGCGCAAAAACTCCTCTCCCAGCGCAAGATTCGGCTGAGGATAACATTATTAAGCTAGATATTCACGCGTTTGCCAACGATAAAAAAGATGAGATTAGCATCCATCGCCCATCGATTTTTATCTATCCAAACGATCACGCAATAGCAAGTGCAAAATAGTGGTGGAGCAATTAAGCGCAAAAAAGGCGATCCGCTACAATAAAATTTTACAAACTGCGCTTGATCTATTTTGCGAAAAGGGCTATGAAAAGACGAGTTTAAGCGAAATCGTAGCCCAAAGTGGCGGATCGCTTTCTACTATTTATGAGTATTTTGGCGATAAAGATGGGCTATTTTATACTATTTTAGAGCGCGAAATTTCTGATTTTAATAAGAGTCTTCAAGCTGCAATTTCAATAACCCACGAACCAAATTTGCGTGATTTTTTAGTTAAATTTGGTCAAATTTTTATAAACAAAATTTTTGATAAAAGAACGTTTGCTCTTTATAAAATTGCCTTTAGCGAGAGTTTTAGAAATGGTGAAAAAGTGGCTAAATTTTTTCGCAAATTTGGCGTAGAACTAATCCACAATAAACTAGCAAATTTCTTGCGCGAACAAGAGGCTTTAAATACTAATTCAGGCGCAAAATTTAAAACACAAAATTTCGAGCTTTTATCATCTTCTTTTTTATCTATGATAAATCCCGAGTTTGAATTTAACGCTATTATCTTACAACAAGACTTAAACGCCTTGCGTGAGCAAAGGTTGCAAAATATAAATTTAGTTGTAGATATCTTTCTTAATGGGATAAAAAAGTAGTAGGTATTTAATAAAAATTTACATTTTAAAAGATAGAATAAGCCTTTTTAAAAAATGTAATTAATATTACAAAATAAGGAAATTTCATGAAAAAAATTCTCTCCCTTGTGTGTGTTGCGTTGCTATTTAACGCTTGTTTTGATGATAAAAAATCGCAAAATTCGGCACAAAAACCCCAATCCATACCCATGAATGTGAGTGTCCAAGAGATAAATTTGAGCGACATACCAATTGCGCTTGAGTTTGATGGGCGAATTGTTAGCGATTTAGATGTTACGCTAAAATCGCAAGTCTCAGGCGTGATTGAAGAGCAGATGTTTAAATCAGGGCAAAGTGTCAAAAAAGGCGACGTACTTTTTGTGATTGATAAGATAAAATTTCAAGCAAATTTTGACAACGCAAACGCCGTTTATAAAAACGCACTTCTTGATTACAACCGCGCTGCATCGCTAAAATCTACAGGCGCGATTTCGCAAAAAGAATTTGATAGCGTAGCAGCAAATTTACAATCTAGCAAAGCAAATTTAGATAGCGCAAAATTTGATCTAGATCATACGCAAATTCGCGCTCCATTTGATGGTGTAGTTGGCGATAATTTGCAAGATGTTGGCGCGTATGTTGTCGCCACAAATACAAATTTAGTCCAGATTTCAAAGTTAGATCCAGTCTATGTAAAATTTGGAATTTCAGATACCAAAAAGCTACAAATTGACGAAAATTTAGCAAACGGCTCATACAAACAAATCGGCTCAGACGTTTTGATAAATGTGGGTGGCAAAGAGTATAAAGGTAAGCTTGTGTTTATAGATAGCACAATAGATCAAAACAGCGCAAGTGTCGCGGCAAAAGCTAAATTTGACAATCCAAATTTAAAGCTTCGTCCGGGTGATTATGCGCGCGTAAAGGTCGAAGGTTTTGTGCAGACAAACGGCGTAAAAATCCCGCAAAGTGCGCTTGGGCAAGAGCTTAGCAACTCTATAGTTTATGTTGTAGATCAAAATAGCTCGGTCGCAAAAAAGATCGTCCAAGTATCATCAGAAGATGGCGCAGGTGCGGTAATTTCAGGCGGATTAGACAATGGCGATAAGGTCATTTTAGATAATTTCAAAAAAATCCGCGTCGGCGCACCGGTTAAGGTAAATCAAGGTAAAAAATAATGTTTTCTAAATTTTTCATCACAAGACCCGTTTTAGCGTGTGTTATTTCGATAATTATCGTTATTGCGGGTTTAATTAGTATGTCAAACAGCTCTGTTGAGGAGTATCCAAAACTCACTCCGCCACAAATCGTAGTCACGGCTCAATATAGCGGTGCAGATGCGCAAACTATCGCAGATACCGTCGCTGCGCCATTAGAAAATGCGATAAATGGCGTCGATAACATGATCTATATGCAAAGTAGTGCTAGTTCATCAGGCGAAGTTAGTATCAATGTCTATTTTAAAATCGGCACAGATCCATCTCAAGCAAAAGTCGATATCACTAACCGCGTGACACCGGCTCTATCTTTGCTCCCGCAAGAGGTTCAGCGCGTGGGTGTAAATGTTAGCGAGCGAAGTTCTACGATGCTTGAGGTTTTGGCGTTTTATGATCCAAGTGGCACAATGGATATTATTAATATCCACAATCACGTAAGTGCAAATATCGCAGATGAGCTAAAGCGTGTGCCAGGCGTTGGACAAGCGACGGTTTTGGGCAATAAAGACTACTCAATGCGAATTTGGTTAGAGCCTGGAAAGCTAAAGAAATTCAATCTTACAATCCCAGAAATTACAAGCGCGATTAAGGAACAAAATAGCCAATACGCCGCGGGAAAAATCGGCGAAGAGCCTACTAAAATGGGCAATGCTTTTATATATACAATTCAAGCTAGTGGTAGATTAAAAACGACAAAGGAATTTGAAAATATTATCATTAGAGCAGATAAAGATGGTAAATTTCTACGCCTAAAAGATGTCGCTAAAATTGAGCTAGGCGCGGCAAATTATTCAGTTGAAGCTAAATTTCAAGGCTACTCAATGGTGCCTGTTATTATCTTTATGCAAAGTGGCGCAAATGCGATTGCGGTTTCAGATGGCGTAAAAAATAAATTAGAAGAGCTAAAAAAATCCTTTCCAGGTAAATTAACCTACGCTTCGGCTTATGATACGACCGAATTTGTTAAAATTTCGATAGAAGAGGTCAAGCACACATTTTTTGAAGCGCTTATTTTGGTTATCTTAATTATCTATATGTTTTTGGGAAATTTGCGCTCAACAATTATCCCGATACTTGCCGTACCGGTCTCTATTTGTGGTGCGTTTATCGGAATTTATGCGTTTGGATTTTCTATAAATTTAATTACGCTTTTTTCGCTTGTTTTGGCCATTGGAATTGTCGTTGATGATGCGATTATCGTCATTGAAAACGTTGAGCGAATTTTACACGAGGAGCGAGATTTAAGCGTAAAAGAGGCTACTATAAAAGCGATGGATGAGATTCAAACGCCTGTTATTTCTATCGTGCTTGTGCTATCTGCTGTGTTTGTGCCTGTTGCGTTTATGGAGGGTTTTGTTGGTGTTATGCAAAGACAATTTGCGCTTACGCTTGTCTCTAGCGTCGCATTTTCAGGCTTTGTTGCTCTTACGCTTACGCCCGCGCTTTGTGCGATGGTTTTAAAGAAAAAAGAGGCTGAGCCGTTTTGGTTTGTTCGTAAATTTAATCAGTTTTTTGATTTTTCTACGAGAATTTTCTCAGCAGGTGTTGCGCGAATTTTACGCCATGTGGTTATCTCGCTTGCGTTTGTTGGTGTGATAATTTTTGCCATGATGGAATTAGTTAAAGTTGTGCCAAGCGGATTGGTGCCAAGCGAAGATAAAGGCAGTGTTATGGTTATGACAATGCTTCCTGCTGGTTCTACTCTATCTAGAACAAAAGAGGATTTAGAGTTTATCTCAGCTCTTGCTAAACAAAATCAAAACGTTACACGTGTTACTTCGATTGCTGGATTTGATATGAGTGTTGGTGGATTAAGAGAGAGCGGGGGAGCGATGTTTATTTCGCTAAAAGATTGGGATGAGCGTAAAGGAAAGCAAAACTCAAATTCGGCTGTCGCTTCAGAGCTTACAGGCAAAATGATGATGCTTGATTCAAACTCTTTATCGTTTGCGCTTACGCCACCGCCTATTATGGGACTATCTTTGACCGATGGATTTGAGCTTTATGCGCAAAATATAACAGGCAAAAACTACAACGAAATAGAAGCTGATATGCAAAAAATAGTCGCTATCGCAAATAAAAACCCAGCTCTAAAAAACGTTCGCACGACGCTAGATACAAATTTCCCTATCTATAATCTTACGATCGATAAAGAGAAAGTTAAAATGCTAGATGTCTCAATTTCGGATATATTCTCTACGCTAAATGCGACAATCGGACAATATTATGTCAATGATTTTAATCTTTTGGGTAAAACTTATAAAGTCTATCTTCGCGCAAAAGATAAGTATCGAGACTCGGCTACGGATATCGAAAATTTATATGTGCGAAGCGGTAGTGGCGAATTGGTATCGCTAAATTCATTAATTACATTAAAGCGTGGAACGGGTGCTGATATGGTTGAGCGTTTTAATGCGTTCCCCGCTGCAAAGATCATGGGTGATGCAAATGATGGCTACACATCAAGCAAGGCAATTAGCGCAATTGAAGAGATAATAAAACAAGAGTTAGGCGATGAGTACTCAATTGGTTGGTCGGGCACAGCCTATCAAGAGGTAAATTCTAGCGGAACAGGTACGAAGGCGTTTATTTTTGGGCTTATTTTTGTATTTTTGATTTTGGCGGCGCAATATGAGAGATGGCTTATGCCGCTTGCGGTTTTAACAGCCGTGCCATTTAGCGTCTTTGGTGCGCTCTTATTTACATGGGTGCGCGGATTAAATAACGACGTGTATTTTCAAATCGGGCTTTTGCTTTTGATAGGACTTGCAGCGAAAAACGCGATTTTGATCGTAGAATTTGCCATGCAAGAGCACATAAATAATGGTAAAAGCATAAAAGATTCAGCGATCGCCGCTGCAAAAATGCGATTTCGTCCGATTATTATGACATCTCTTGCGTTTGGCTTTGGCGTGTTGCCTTTAGTTATTGCAGATGGTGCAGGTTCTGCATCACGTCATGCGCTAGGCACAGGCGTTATTGGCGGGATAATCGCTGCTAGTACGATCTCTATATTTTTCGTGCCACTATTTTATTATCTATTAGAGAGCCTAAATTTATGGCGCAAAAATCGCAAACAAGGAGCGAAAAATGAAATTTCAGTTGATTAAATTTAGCCTGATTGCGGTGGTGATTGCTTTTAGCGGATGTTCATTTCGTCCGCAAATTCCTACTACAAATACGCAATTTCGCGCCGATATAAAAGATATAAATTTGAGTAAAAACTGGTGGGAAGATTTTGGCGATGAGAGATTAAATTTGGCGATCGAAAATGCGCTAAAAAATAACTCCGATCTTGCTTTGGCGTTAAATAATATCGAAATTGCGCGTGTAAATTTGGGGCTTTCGCGCCTCGAGTTTGCGCCAAATTTAAGTGCATCAGGCGGGGCGACTCGCGCAAATAATCTACCAAAAGCACCAAATTTAAATGATGATTCATCTTATCAAGCGGGGCTAAATTTGAGCTTTGAGCTTGATTTATGGGGGCGCATTCGCAATGCCGTTCGCGCAAAACGCGCTAGTTATGAGGCTAGTATTTATGATGCGCAGATCGCTAGACTTAGTGTGGCTACAAATACAGCCATCGCCTATTTTACGCTCGCTTCGCTTGAGGAGCAAAGGCAAATTTTAGCCGATAGTGTGGCGACGTATGAACGCACTCTTGCGCTTAGGGCAAAACAGCTCAAAGCCGGTGAAATTGACGCGCTTACATATGATCAGGCAAATTCCGCGCTAATTTTGGCTAAATCTCAGCTTTTAAGCGCACAAGATAGCTATGAAAAGGCGCAAACTGCGCTTCATCTGCTTTGCGGTAGCGGTTATGATCAAATTCTACACACCAAATTTGTAGCGCATAAGTTAGCAAAAATCCCCGAGCTTCCAAGCGGCGTGCCAAGCACATATTTGCTAATGCGCCCAGATGTCGCTATTGCAGCGCAAAATTTGCTCGCTTCAAATGCGCTTGTAGGTTCGGCAAGGGCGAATTATTTTCCAAAAATTTCGCTAACTAGTAGCGGCGGCTACGCGAGTGTGGATTTTGATAGATTGATGATAAGTAGCGCTTCTACGTGGAGTTTGGCGGGGTCTTTTGCAATGCCGTTTATTGATTTTGGGCGAACAAAAAGCGCGGTAGAAATTGCAAATTTAAATCAAAATGCGAGTTTTATCGCCTACGATAAGGCGCTCAAAAATGCCTTTGCTGATGTCGCAAATGCACTAAATTCGCGTAAATTTGCTCTGGAAAAGGCGCGAAATTTAGATGAGCTTTTATCAAATGCACACTCTCAATTTAATCTTGCACAAAAACGATTTAGCGCAGGATACGCCTCGCATCTAGACTTTTTGGATGCGCAACGAAATTTACTTAGCGCAAAGCTTAGCAAATCAAGCGGCGATTTAGAGATCACAAAGGCTTTAATTGGCGTTTATAGCGCGTTTGGCGGTGGATTTCGCATGGGAGAAAACGGCGAAATTTTAGGCGTAAAGGGTGGCGATATACAAAATTTACTTGATGCGCGTAAATTTCACGCTCCGACAAAATCTGCTTCGCCATTTGCGGATTTATAAAAATTTTACAAAAAGTGCCTTTAATGCAAATTTATCTGCTTTAAAGGCGCGATTTTGTGAGTTATTGTCGTTTGCTTTTTATCTTTGTGCTTTAAATCTGTGCGCGATTTACGATTAAATTTGGCTAAATCAGATGGCGTTAACCAGCTTTGGCGACGTTAAAAGTTATAAAAAGCAGATAAAACCTATCGCACTTTTATGAGCTGATTTTAGATATTTTAAACACTTAAAATCTCAACAAATTTCGTGTCAAAACCATTTTAGCCTTGCGATGTGATTGATGTCGCATTTGAAAATCGCTGTTTGCGCCAAAATTGAATTTTTAGCAAATTTTATGAATTTTATGCACTAAGTTGCAAAAATCTCGCAAATTTATCTAGGTTTTAGCGTAAATAAAATCACAAAATTTATAAAACAACTCATTAATGCAATGTTGCCATTTGAAATTTATTCTAAAAATTTACACGCCAGTCGCCTCAAATTTATAAATTTTAAAATTTATTTGCGCCACTTGAGATGTAAATCAAGCAACTCAAATTTATTTATGAGATTACGCTTTAAATTTGGTTTATTTTGGTGTGAAATTTATTTTACCTGTTTGAAATTGTCTTAAATTTGGCACCTAAAATTTGGTTTTGCAGGGCAAATTGCAAACAAAGCCAACAAAACGTGCAAAAAAAAATAACTTATTTTGATTTAGGCGCACAACAATGCAATCCCAAAAACACAATGTACTTTAATTTAGTCACGCAGGGCGCAAATTTGCGGGGCAAACACAGCCACAAGAATAAAAATAAATTTCAACCACCAACAATCAACCAAAACAGACCGCCAAAATATCGCGCCAATTTACACCACAGCCAAGCACAAAATTTGTGAAATAAATTGCGACATCGTAAAAGCAAAACGCGCAAAAACGGCAAAACAACCTAATTTTATTTGAATTTGCGGGGCAAAATCACGCAAATTTAAAGCAAAATACACAAGAATATTTTGATTAAATTTAGCTGTGCAGAGCAAATTCGTGGCGCAAACCAAAGCTAAGCCAACTTAGAGCAAACACTCACAAGTATTTATTGCAAGGCAAATTGCGGGGTAAACACAAGCTAAACCATTTAATTTCAACCAATCCACCAGCTAAAATCCGCGAGATTGTTTATTGCAAAGCAAATTTTGTGGCGAACTAGCAAATATTCGCAAGTATTTGTTACAAAATAAATTTGCTGCGCTAAAAAACGCATTTTGCGCCGTTTGTATTAGCTAAATTTTGCAAGATTAACAAGGCACAAATTTCTAAAATTTTCAAAACAAATTTAAAGCAAACAAAAGCGTGTTTTGCGCCAAACAAATCGCCTAAAACTAAAATTTAATCGCGCCACAAATAAATTTATGAGATTAAAATTTAAAATAAAGATATAAAATTTTTAAAAAACTTTCAAACACAAATCCGATTTTTCAGTCAAATTTGAGTAAAATCACCCCTTTTAAATCAAAATTTATTTTCAAAAAGGAGTGAATATGGAAGTTTTAATTTTATCCGGTTCTATTTTTGCCGGATTTGTTATTTTTACTGTTGTTATCGCACTGTTTTTTCGTATCGTCGTGCCGACAAATGAGGTGCATATCGTCCAAAGTGCCAAAAAGACGATGAGCTATGGCAAAGATACGGGCAATGGCAACACATATTATCGTTTTCCCGCGTGGATGCCGGTTATCGGTGTTACGACGATTGAGTTGCCGGTCTCTGTTTTTGCGGTAAATATTGATAATTACGAGGCGTATGATCTTGGTAGGTTGCCTTTTGTGCTTGATTTGACGGCATTTTTCCGCGTGAGTGATTCAAATTTGGCGGCGCAAAGGGTGGAAAATTTCGATGATTTGCGTATGCAGCTTAGCAACATAATCCAAGGCTCAGCGCGTTCGATACTCTCTAGTAGAAAATTAGAAGACATCCTCCAAATTCGCTCAGAGCTTGGCGATGATTTTACAAAATCCGTAAGCGGTCAGCTTAGTAACTGGGGCATTGAGCCTGTAAAAAACATCGAGCTTATGGATATTCGCGATACAGGTGATAGCAAAGTCATCAAAAATATCATGAATAAAAAGATCTCTTTAATCGAAAAAGAGAGCCGAATCGAGGTCGCAAACAATCAAAAAGACGCACAAATCGCCGAAATCGAGGCCCATCAGCAAACACAAATCCGCGATCAAGAGGCGCAAAAGCTAGTCGGCCTTAAAAAGGTAGAAAACGAGCGCGAAGTCGCAATCGGCAAAGAACAAGCCGAACAATTAGTAAAAGAGCAACAAAAAATCACGCAAGAAAAACAGATGGAAGTCGTCCGCGTCTCACAAGTAAAACAGGCTGAAATCGACAAAGATACCGCAATCGTCGAAGCCGAGCAAGAAAGACGCAAGATAGAAATCAATGCCGAGGCACGAAAAACAGCCAAAATTCGCGACGCAGAAGCCGACAAGGAAAATCAAATTTTAATCGCGCAAGGCGATAAAGAAAAGCAATTTTTAGCCGCCGCCGCACTTTTGGAAATGAGAGATAAAGAGGCGCAAGGCACGTTAAAAATCGGCTCTGCTGAGGCTGAGGCGTTGCGTTTAAAAGAGCTTGCGCCAATAAACGCGCAGATCGAACTCGCCCGCGAAATTGGCGAAAATCAGGGCTATCAAACCTATTTAATCTCAATTCGTCAAATCGAAGCAAATCAAGCAATCGGTATCGAACAAGCCCGCGCGATCGCAAATAGCGACCTAAAAATAATCGCAAACGGCGGTGACGTGGCGTCTGGCGTTAGTAAAATCGGCGAAATCATCTCATCAAAAGGCGGACAAAGCGTCGCTGCGATGCTAGAAGGATTAGCAAGTGGCGAGATTGGAAAAAAGTTGCTAGATAAATTTAGTGGCAACTCAAGGGAAAATTTAGGCGAAAAATAAGCATTTATCTTCGTTTTGCTAGATTTTTAATTTGGCTTTTATAAGTCAAATTTAAATCTGATTTATTTTTACAAACATTTTTAAAAGCTCTTTTAGATGGTTTTAAATTTAACCAAATCTACTCTTTAAGAGCTTTTAAAATAACGATAACATGGCTTAAATTTAGATCCTTGCTAGCACTCAATATCGCCACATCGCCATATTTTTTCTCTAAATCTTTAAGCATTTTTAAACACTTTTGCGCTTTGTCATTTTGCAATTCAAGCTCAAATTTTTCGCAAAATTCATTAAATTTAGCCTCTTTATCCTCATGAAACCACTGCCTAAGATGCGGGCTTGGCGTGATATCTTTTAGCCATAAAAAATTAGAAAATATCTCTTTTTTTATGCCACGCGGATAAAGTCTATCGACAAATGCCGCCCTCATATCTAAACTATCATCTTTGATGAAATCATAAATTCTATATGCTTTAAACATAGGCGAAATTATAATGCAATATTTGTATTAAATTTACTTATTTATCACGTTTTTAGTCGCTTCTATCTTTTTATCAGCCCAAAGCACGACGTCTTTTATAACTAGCTTTTCGATAGCTTTTATGAAATTTTCCATAAATTCGTAGTCGATTTCGCCACCGTCGTTTGTTGGTAAAATGATTTTTTCGTTTTTGACTTTTATCCAAGAACACATATTTCCATAGCCAAATTTATACTTTAAAAAATGCAAAGTCGCTACCAAAAACAGCCCTTGTAAAGTGTTTATTTTAAATAATGGCTTTAAGCAAAATACTCTTGCGTGAGTTACCATTTTGTATTTAAATCCGCGATAAAATGCGTTACCGAACATATCAATAGTGATTGTATTTGCATCGAAAATTTTAGCTTTGACATCAGTTTTACCAAAAATACCGTTTTCTCCAAGACCTGCAGTAATTACATACTCTCCGTTTCCATTGATATGTTCTTTTTGAATATCGAAATTTCCATTAAAGCTATCAAAAAAGGCTTCAAGCCGAATTTCCTCAAATTTCCCGTCGTTTGATCTAAATTCACGTGCTACCCCCCCCGTCGGCTAAATTCGTCAAATTTAGCAAGGGCGGATTTTTCGGCATCAGTTAATTCATAATTTTTAAGCCCTGTGGCGCGTAAATACGCGTCGAGCTCTTCGACGCGTTCGCGCTCGAGCTCTTCGACGCGTTCGCGCTCGAGCTCTTCGATAAATTTTTCCATAAAGGAAAAATTTATCTTGCCGCCTAGCGTCGGCAAAAGAATTTTGTGGGCTTCTAAGCTATTCATTCTGTATTGCTTCCCATATCCGAATTTATACTTATCCATGCTCATCACGGTTGCTATATAGAATAAGGCTTTATGGTTTATTGGATTTTTGCTTTGCAAAACTAAGATATTATCATCGCAACAAAAATCATCTAAATGCACAAAAGTATTACAAAACATATCAATTGTGATTGCATTGTTATAAATTTTTTGCGTATTTGGCTCTATAAAACCCTTTACGCCTTGATTAAATTCTCCTGCTGTTACGAGCGGGTATTTTCCATCTAACCTATTGCTTTTGATTAGTCTTGTTCCTCTGGTGTAATTGAATAAATTCGTGACTTTATATTCCCTAAATTCCCCGCCGTTTGACCTGAATTCACGCTCCAAATTCTCTAAATTTCTCGAAATTACTCTTTGCTTGGGACTATCCTTTTTTAAAATTTGCGACACTTCCCAGCTTAAATAATCGCTTACGCTCTTTTTAAAATCGCTCAAAGTAGGCATAGTATCTACAGGGCGGGATTTGTTCCAGTCGGCACCATTGCTCGGATCAATCGTCGCTTCGTAATATTCATTTTGCGTGAAAATTTCAAGCTTACTTGCGCCAAAACGCACCAAATTTACCAGCTCGTCGTAGCGTTCATGTGCGCGGTCGGCGATTTTTAAATTATTACTCGCTTTTTTGCGATTTGATCTTGCGTAGCCGTCGTTTGAAAAGTCAATAAATTTCACCATTTCGTCTTTTTCGTGCTTTTCTCCTACTTTAAAGACGTAGACATTTGTCTGCACGCTTGATTTACCGACGAAAAGATCGGTTGGCATTTTGATACTCGCAATAAGGGTGTTGTGTTTTAAAATTTTTTTATTAAATTCACGTGCTCTTCCGCTGCCAGCTGAGTTTTGTATGATTATGGCGGCGTAGCCTTTACTCATCATATTTAAAGCAGTCTCTACAAAGACCATGCCATTTCCAGGTGCAGAATATGGCGGATTTAGCACAAAAGCAGTTGCGGGAAATTTCTCTTTAATATCACCAAAGCCATATTCGCCACTAAAATCATTTAAACTATCTTTGTTTAAAATATTTGAGCTTCCATCGCCCATCATTATCATATTTAAGACAGCTAGCATATAAACAGACGGGAGAATTTCGAGTCCTAAAAGTTGCTCTGCTTTGATTTTTAGCTCTTTTTGCTTGAGTTCTTGAGGTGAATTTATAGTAGCTTTGGCGTCTTTTATCATCTCATTCATAGCAGCTACTAAAAGTCCAGCTGAGCCTGTGGCAAAGTCCCAAACATAGCTATCTTTATTTACCCGTGCAAGGCGCACTAAAAGCGTCGCAACATATGAAGGCGTAAGAACAACATCGTTTAATTTATCTTGCGTAAAGCCCAGCCATGAATACATTTCGTTAAATAGTTTTCCAGTAAAATCAGTGGTGAGTCCGATTTTGTAATAAATTCCCAAATCATCAACTATTTTGCAAAATACTCTTTTAAGTTGTGTTTGTCCGTCTGAAATTTTGTTTATATTTTCAGACAAAATCGTATTTGAGAGTGTGCGAATAATGAGGTCTTTTTTATCTGTTGGAATATTTTTACAGTCCAAAAATGCTTTTATCTTTCTCATTAAAATTTCGCCATCAGTGTTGCCTTGTTCGGGTGATGATTTTAGCTGCGATTTTTCTAGTGGAGCGACCCTGCCAGGTATGCCAAGGGTAGCGATGATAGAGGCTGCGACTAGATAGACGCGGTCGTTTTCGCCAAGTCCTTTTTCGTTATTATAAATATCATTATTTAGCTTTACTAAGCTTGTATCGATCTCTTTTTCGCGCTTTTGTTTTATCTTTTCAAGCTCATCGTGTGATAAATTTAGATCTTTTAGGCTTTTTGCAAATTCATCAAAATTTGATCCTTTTAAAAATGAAAGGTCGCTAAAATCGCTAACTTTTTGTCCTATGCCTAAATTTGATTTTGAGACGTAATAGACTCCGATTTTTATTTGGAGTTTGCCTTTGTTATCTTTAAAACCAGTGACGCCAATGGCGATGATGTCAGTATAGCTTGTGTGGTGAAGTAGAGCGTTTGCATAGTGGATCGCTCCATTTACAGCGTATTCTTTTATATTTTTAAAATTTGGCTCGTTTTTGGCTGTTTTATTTTCTATGTTTCCGTCAATATCTAGTTTTTCTAATTTATCCGCATAGCCTTTGTATTCGATTAAAATTGGGTAAAAATTTAAACTGCTATCTTGCAAAAGCAACTTCGCATCAGGTCTATTACCGCCTTTACCTCCACCTTTAGAGGCGTATTCTAGCAAGGCGTTGTCTATTTCTTGATTTAAACTTTCTTGTTCTAATTTGTAGTCTAGTTTATATGATTTTAATTCGCTATTTATCTTATCAGCCACATTTGGTTCTACGCTTTGGATTGCCATTTTTATTCCTTTTTTATAAAAAGAGCGCATTATATATGTTTTTAGCTTTAAATATATTTTTATCAACAATATGGGTTATATGCAAATTAATAAAAAGTATAATTTTTAAAAAACATTAAATTTCACGCTAAGTCTAATTTAATTGCAAAATAGAATAAAGCAATTTAAATGCTTGAATTTGCGCTTTAAATTTTTTATGTAAATTTAATAAAAGTGTAAATTTAATCTATAAAATCAAATCGGCATTACGCAGATATTTTGGCTTATGTTTTCTCGTAATATTTTCTATTGCGCAAAGCGTTTCATTAGCTCTATTTGCGCATCTTTTGCAAGCACCGATATGGCAAATAAAAATACTTGCGTTGGATTTAAATTTTTAAGCTTTTTAACGCAAATTTCGAGCTGTTTTAAAGAGAAATTTGTTAAAAATTTTAGCGGTCAAATCGCCAATTAAGCATTTTTCAAAAGCGAGTTTTGGCTGCCAAATTTTAAGATTTTAGTTTATCTAATAAATCTTGTAAATTTATAGCCTCAAGCTCATCTAAAAGTGCGTTTTGAGCCTTTGAAAAATAGCCCTTTAAAAGCCACTCTATATGCCCTCCAACGGGACAAGCTTTTGGTGAATCTGAGTGAATTTTGAAAATTTTTTCGGCGTCATTTACGGCGTTAAAAATATCAAGCAAAGTGATCTGTCTTGGCTCTTTTGTCAGCTTTATCCCGCCCACCCCAAGCGACGTTGTTATTAGTCCTGCGCTTTTTAGTGTCTGCATCAAGCGCCTTACGATGACAGGATTTGTATTGATGCTGCTAGCGATAAATTCGCCCGTTACTTTTTCATTTTTGAAAAATTCGACGCATAAAAGTGCGTGAATGGCTGTTGAAAATTTGATATCAACTTGCATTTTTTCTCCTTTAAAAACTAAATCTGTGTGACAATCAGCAAAGCAGTAAACTATAACGGCTATCAAAAAATAGTCCGTTTATCGCCTAGCAACGCTGTTATTAAAATTTGCGTGATTTTAATTTTATAAATCGCCTAAAATTTGTTTTTGTCGCTACAAATCAAGCATAAATTTCGCATATTTTATTTTAATCAATCAAAATTATAAAAAATTACATCTAATCAAAACTATTAACTTAAATTTATAAGCAAAAACGCACCTATTAACAGACGTTTGGGCACAAAACTTAAGCAAAATTTAGTCTCAAAAACCACAAATATGGCAAAATTAATTTAAATTTTTACAGAGCATTTAATCAAAAATTTAGCTTATTTAAATGCGAAATTTAATTAAAATTTTTAGCTCGGTTTTAAACATAAATTCACCATAAACCAAAGCTCAACATCTGCGCCAACGCAAATCAAGGCGCAAATTTAGCGCAAATTTGCGTTAAATTCAATCGCTTTTTACGCCCTTTCGCCGACGGCTGTGAAAGTTTTTTGCACGAAATTTGCATTTTTTAGCTCATCAATAATCGCAATCGCAAAATCTGCGTAGCTTATGTAGCTTTCGCCGCCCAAATTTAAGATAATTTCGTTTGTGCCTAATTTATATTCGCCCGTTCGTTTGCCGTTTACATCATAATCTCCTGCTGGGCAAACATAGGTCCAAAGCACATCTTTTCTATCTTTTAGTGCGTAAAACGACTCGACATTAGCCTTTGTCACGCCCATATAAGCGGCTGGAAATTGGGGTGTATCCATTAACATTTTTTCGCCAACGCGCAAGATACCTGCGCCACCGACGATGAGTAATCTACTCTTTGTGCCAGATAAAAGATCGGCTAAATGTTGGGTATTTTTGCGATGTAGGGCAAAAGTATCAAGCGTCCATACTCCAAACGCACTAATAACAGCGTCAAACCCCGCCAAATCGTCTTTTGTTAGCTCAAAAGAGTCCTTATACACGACCTTTATCGCATCATTTTTATACTCTTTATTTCTTACAAAAGCCGTTACATCGTGGCCTTGTTTTAAAGCTTCATTTACTAAATTTATTCCTGTTTTGCCATTTGCTGCGATGATTGCTATTCTCATCTTTAATCCTTTGATTTTAAGTTGTAATATTTTAAGTTGCAACTGATGAGCGAAGTAATATTTTTTTGATGTAATGTCAATAGTTACATAAAAAATTTTATAAATTTTGCAAATTTATAGCTATAAAAATACGCCCAGATACGTATTTACTAGCTTTAAAGAGCTTTTGTGTGTTTTTAATCGTCAAGCCAATTTTTTAAATTTCTTGACGATTTTTTATTTTTTTTAACTTGTATGCGCAACTACGGCGTAAAAATTTGATTGATATTTATGAGAATTCATGTCAAATTTTAAACATAAATTTATTGCAAAAAATACTCCGCATCAAAGCAGTGTCTTACCGCACCTTTAAAAAAAATAGTCCCATCTTGTGCGCGAAAATAGAGCTTTTCGCCACTTTTTGGACACAAAATAACGCTTTGGCAAGTTAAAATTTCATTTTGGGTAGAAATTTGCTTTTGATTTTCGTTTAAATTCGTCTTTATTTCGTT
The DNA here is from genome assembly GCA_963541085.1 of uncultured Campylobacter sp. Classification (GTDB taxonomy): domain Bacteria; phylum Campylobacterota; class Campylobacteria; order Campylobacterales; family Campylobacteraceae; genus Campylobacter_B. The sequence continues at coordinate 11,765 of CAUTSW010000002.1, read as the reverse complement.
AAAATTTGCTTTTAAATTTGCCATATTTTGGCTAGAAATTTCATCTAAATTTGACACTTTATTTTCCAAAGTAAAATCCGCGCTAGTGGTTGGCGATTTTGCATTAGTTTTTATAAAATCCGCCTCATTTTGGCAGTTTGCGCTGAAATTTTCACCCAAAATTTGCCCTAAAATTCCCGTTTGCAACGTCGCCCAAAAACACGCCGCCATGCCCGTCCCGCAAGCATTCGTCTCATTTTCTACGCCACGCTCATAGGTTCGCACGCCAATCTCGCCAGATGGCAAAATGGTCGCAAAATTGACATTTGCGTTATATTTTTCGCGCATCAAACGCGCCAAATTTAGATCAAATTCATCTAAATTTTCCACAAAATTTACCAAATGCGGCACACCTGTATCGTAAAAATGCCACGTTCGCCCAGCCTCTTTAAAGCTTTTTTGCACCATTTTTGCGCGCGAAAACGCGATTTCTACGCCATCATCATAGATATTCGCCACAATTTTGCCAGCGCCTGTTAAAAAGCTCATTTTCGCCCCGCCTAATTCGTTTTCATACGCATAAAGTGCCGCCGCGCGCGAGCCATTGCCACACATAGCCGCCACGCTTCCATCACTATTGTAAAACTCCCACGCAAAATCGCACTCTTTTTTGGAGTTTTGATCGCCATTTATCGGCACTAAAACGATAAGCCCGTCTGCGCCAACACCACTAAATCTATCGCAAATTTGCTTTGCCAAATCGCCCCTGTTTTTGTGCGTAAAAGTGTGAAAAATAGCGAAGTCGTTTCCGCTTGCGTTATATTTTGAGATTTTCATTATTTGCCTTTAGTTTTAGTAAAAATTGCTCGACATTTTGCCTTAAAATCTCTAAATTTGCGCTATTTTCGATGATAAAATTTGCTTTTTCTAACTTTTTTTCTATCGGAATTTGCGCGTTTAATCTAGCCATTGCTTGCGCTTTTGTGAGAGAATTTCTACTCATCAAACGCGTCAAACAAATCTCGCGCGTAGCGTAAATAAGCACCGTGGGAGCTAGATTTTTATACTCGTTTTCGCGCTCGAAAAATAGTGGAATTTCGATAAAAAATGGCTTTAAATTTGGCGAAATTCGGGCATTTTTTATAGTAAACGTTTTAAACCTAGCGCGGGATAAATTTGATAAATTTTGCGTTTTGATTTTGGCTAATTTGGGTGAAATTTGCATTTGATTTTTGAATGAATTTTGCGCACAAATTCGCGCTTTTTCTAGTTTGTATGAGCGTGAAAAAATCTCGTTTTTTATATCTGAGCTTACGATATTTTCTAGCGATTTTAGCTCATTTTTATCGTTAAAAACAATTGCGCCAAGTGCCTTTTTATCGATAATATCTATCTTTTTTGTGTTTAAATTTGTGCTTAAAATTTCATCTAAATTTAAATTAATTTTTTCGCGCGCTGGGGCAAAGGCGCTTACGTCAAAATTATTTTGATTTTTATCTAAATTTGCACCAAATTTCGCCAAAATTTCATCGCTTAAAACACGCGCACCAAAATGTGCCACAACTTCGCGCCATTTACGTTGTAAAATTTCGTGTGCAATGGCGTCTGCGTTGATGATTTCGTATCCTTTTTGGCGCAAAATTTCAGCGACACTAGATTTTCCACTAGCGATTACGCCTGTTAAAATAACGCCGAATTTCAGCTTAAATTCGCCCATTTTGCTACCAAATTTAACCGATATTTTTCGCTTTTAAGTAACTCTCAAACGCATCGTCGTCTAAAATTTCATCAAATTCGCTCAAAAATCGTCGTTCGTTTTTATAATCAAATTCTGTCGCTGTTTTGATAAAATTTGCAAAATCTCGACTTTTACGACCAAGCTCATCTATTGCGCTAAAATCGAGCCTTTCGCGCACTTTTGCGGCGCACAAAACGCGAGATTGCGCGATATTTTGCGTATCTAAACTTATTATGCCGATGCCAAAAGCTAGGCTGGATTTATTCATTAGCTCCATTAACGCCGTGTCGCTCTCATCGATATTTGGCGCGACTAAATAGCCCTCATTTGCCCAGCTTGAGTTGCTCACAGCTTGAAAAAAAATTTCGCGAAATTTGGCGATATTTATGCTTTTTTTTATCTCAAACGAGTAAATTTTAATTGGCAATTTGCTAAATTTTGAGATAAATTTCAGCGTATTTTCGCCAAAATTTGCATATTCAAAGCTAACGCCGACGATGTCTGGATAGATCCATTTATCTACCCCGCACTGGCTTTTTTTGCTTGTTTCGTGAAAAATCGTCTTGCAAAATGCACTAAAGTTTTCGCTTGAATACAAAAATTTAGCCAAAAGTGGATGCAAATCTCGTTCGTGAAATTTAGATTCATTTGGCGACATTTCGTCTTGAAAATTTGCGCTGTTTTTTGAAATTTGCATTTGAAATTTGCGCTGTTTTTGGTGAATTTTTGGTTGAAAATTTGAGGTATTTTGGTCCATGTTTTGGGCGGTTAAATTTGGCGCAAATTTTTGCCCTTTTAGCTTGATTAAAACCGGTTTTTTCTGCACGACTTCAAAAATGGAATTTTCGTTTTTCACATCTACATAAATCGCAGCACCAAAGCTCGCCCACGGGGTTTTGCCACTCAAATTTAATTCGTTTGTAAGCCCCATTTTAAGGGCGATATGCCACATTTTATTCGGGCTTAGTGGCGTGTTTGATTGTTGTAAAATTTCTTGTGCGATTTGCAAAATTGTCTTCATTTATCTCTCCTTTTCTTTGATTTTTTCCGCCCATTCGTTTAGTGTTTTTTCAAAGCCGATTCCATTGTTTTCATAAAATTTAAGCGGAATTTGCGTGTATTTTTGCTCCACATAACCGCCAAAATCGTGCGGATAGAGGTAGTTTTGCGCGTTTTGTTGGGTGTTGTTTATTAGATATGGCGGTATTTGTAGCGGTGGGTTTTCGCGAACATATTTTAGCGCGGCGTTGATCGCTACGTAGCTTGAGTTTGACTTTGGTGAACAGGCTAGATAGATGGCGCACTGAGATAGGATTATTCTTGCTTCTGGGTAGCCGATTTTGCTAACAGCTGTTAGTGTGTTAGTAGCGATATTTAGTGCGTTAGGGTTTGCATTGCCGATATCTTCGCTAGCTAAAATCACCATTCTACGAGCGATAAAATCGGGGCTTTCGCCGCCATCGATTAGTCTTGCAAGATAGTAAATCGCAGCTTGTGCGTCGCTTCCGCGCAGACTTTTGATGAGTGCTGAAGCTAGATTGTAGTGGGTTTGTGAGCTACTAACGCCATCTTTTAGTGCGTATGGGCGCAAAGTGCGGAGGTTTTCGATAGAAATTTCGCCTAGTTCGCTAGCAAATTCTAACAAATTTAACATCGCCCGCGCATCACCTGCTGATGAGCTAATAAGATACTCTTTTGCGTTTTCATCGGCGTTTAAATTTAGTTTTTCTAGCGTGCGTTTTAATAATAATTCTAAATCTTGCGCGCTTAATGGCTCAAACTCAAAAAGTAGCGATCGTGAGCGAATGCCCGCGGTTAGCGCGTAGTATGGATTTTCTGTGGTTGCGCCGATGATGATCGCGCGGGCGCGTTCCATGGGGATTAAAAGTGTTTCTTGCTGTGTTTTTGAGAGGCGGTGAATTTCGTCAATAAAAATGAGCGGTTTTAGCAATGTATCCTCGTGAGAGGCGATGATTTTGCGAATGTCTTCTATTTTTAAATTACTTGCGTCTAGCTCGTAAAAGTCCATATTTAAGGAATTTGCGATGATTTTTGCTGTTGATGTTTTGCCGCTTCCTGGGCTACCAAAAAATATCGAATGCGAGAAATTTTGTTTTTGCAAAAGCGCATTAAAAACGGGCTTTAGCTTGTGTTGACCGATTAGCTCATCGATTGTTTTAGGGCGGAGTGCGTGGGCTAAATTTTGCATTTTGTTTTTATTCCTTGAAATTTATTTTCACTTTTTGTTATGCCAAATGCCTAAAATTTGCGCCGATTTTACCAAAAAATGATATAAATTTTGCGTCAGAATAGTTGAAATATTTTTATGAAAGCCAAAAAAATTATATTTTTAGTTAAAATTGCACGCAAAAATTTGAGATTTCAAAAGGACAAAAGATGGCAACAAAAGATTTAAAAAAGAGTCATAATTTAAAATATTTGCAGACAAAATTAAGTGATTTTCGTGCAAAACATGAAATTTTATTAAAAGAAAGTGCCGAAAATGAGTGTAAACTTTTGGAGTTAAAAACACAAATACAAACACTAGAAAGTGAGATTGCGAAGCTAGAAAAAAGTGGCGACTTGATTTTTAGTGAACATGCGCTTTTGCGCTATTTTGAGCGAGTTTTAGGAATAAATTTAGATGAAGTTAAAGAAAAGATTCTACCACGAGAGGAACGTAAAAAGATTCTTTCAATTTCAAAATCAATGACATATAAAAAAGATAATTACTCACTAAAAATACAAAATGGTGTAGTTTTGACAATATTAACAGACGACAAAGATAAATAAATTTTTAAATTTGCAAAATTAACAAATATTTTTAACGCTTAATTCTTTAAATTAATTTTTCTATTTCTACAAATTTATCGCAAAACCGACCGCTTTTGTACCTACAAAACAAAATTAGAGAGTTTTAGTCGAAATTTTACTAGCGAGTATCCAAATTTAACACCAAATATAAACGCGCTAGAGAATAGATTGGATTTTACAAATATTAATCAAATTTCTATCGGCGCGTCTGTGACGATTGAAGGGCTTTTTGCTTCGCAATGTGGGCTGCCGTTTCCGTTTTTTAAACCGCTTAGCAAAGACAAGCAAACATCTAGCAAACACGCAACTGATGCTAAAATGAAATTTCCCACACAGATTGATTGCGCTAGTGAAGTTTTGCGAAAGCTTGGGTATCGCACGAGCTTTATAAATCCAGTTAGGCTACAATATCAAAGATTAGATGAGCTATTAAAAAGCAGAAAATATGATGAGACTTTTGGCAAAGATGAGCTTGTTAAATTTGGTGCGTCGCATTTTAATGATTGGGGTGTTGATGATGATGAGATGCTTGATATTGCATTTAAGCAGTTTGAGCGTCTATCGCAAAGTGGCGATAAATTTTTACAAGTCGTGCTAAATGTCGGCATGCACGTTCCGAATGGATTTATCTCACAAAAGTGCCAAAAAATGGGGCTAACATACAATAACACAGATGTAAATATGCTAAATGCGACCGCTTGTACCGATTATTTAGTAAGTGAATTTGTACATAAAATTCGTGCGTCAAAGTGGGGTAAAAATACAATTATCGCGATACAAAACGACCATTTAATGCCATATGCGATCGCAAATGGGATTGAAGAAGAGAAAATGGTCGGCTCAAAGATGTTTTTTACAATCTTAGACGATGAGATAGATGGTGTAAAAAAGGTGCAAAATTATGGCTCGTCGCTTGATACTTTTACTACGCTTTTGGGCTATATGGGCGTAACTAACAGGCTAAATTTGGGGCGAAATATATTAAAAGAAAAGAGTATTGATGAGGATAATATGGATTTTATATATAAAGTCGCGATGATGTCGCTTGATGATTTAGATTATGAGTAGAGTAAAATTTGGCTGTTTTAGCACTAAAGTGCGTAAATTTGGATAATTTGCGCACTTTGGATTTTATTGTTTTTAATCATCGCTATTTTTGCAAAAAATTTGATTTTTTACGAGTAGCTTTTTTATCGTCTTTGGCAAAATTTCATGCTCTATTTTGTGGATTTTTGCTTCCCACTCTTCGCGCGTTTTGTCTTTTCTAGCAAACGCTTTTTGCGCGATAATCTTTCCGCCATCAAGCTCCGCGCTAACAAAATGCACACTAACGCCACCTACTTGCATATCGCTTTGAAAGCTCTCATCAGTCGCTCTTGCACCTTTAAAAAGTGGTAAAAGCGATGGATGCAGGTTTATCGCGCGGACATTTTCGCAAAAATATGGCGTTAAAATTCGCATAAATCCAGCCAAAACGACCAAATCAACGTCCGCTTCTTTGATTTTTGCGACTAATGCTCTATCAAATTCCTCGCGCGAAGCAAATTTTGTGTGCTCTAAAATCACGCTCTCTAGTCCGAAATTTCGTGCCTTTTGTATGCCGGGCGCGTCTGATTTGTTTGTTAGCGTTAGTGCGACTTCGATTTTTGTATCGCCAAATGTTTTGCCGTGCAATTTTTCTAAAATCGCGACCAAATTTGACCCTGTTCCGCTAAATAAAACAGCGATTTTTTTTACAACCATTTTAATCCTTTTATAATGTCGTTTGCATCTAGTGCATAGTCGTTTATTCGCATTTTTTTGAGTGCTTTTTTTGCGGCTAACGCGTGTGCCAACGTGCCATTTAGTGCCGAGCTTAGCGGCGAAAAACCTTGCGCTAAATACGCGCCGATAACCCCGCAAAGTGCGTCTCCGCTACCGCCTTTAGCGAGCGCTGATGTACCATGAGCCATCACGTAAATTTCTCCTTTGTTAGCGATTAGTGTGTTTGCGCCTTTTAATACCAGTGTGGCGGGAAATTTGGTGCTAAATTTGCGCGCAAAGTCAAATCTATTTTGTTGAATTTCGCACACACTAACGTCTGCTATGTTGGCGTTTTTTAATAACGCACAAAATTCTTTTGGATGAGGTGTTATGATCATATTTTCACCATTTTTACCATGTAAAAGCTCTAAAATTTCACTCTTATAGCATAGATCCGCATCAATAACACAGCGCACATTTGTTAGTAAATTTAGATCAAATTTGCCCTCGCCAAGCCCACACCCAGCGATGATAACATCCGCGCCTTTAAATGAGTTTTTTTGCATTAAAATATGCGGAATTTGTGGTTCATTTTTAGCCTCACAAACATTATTTTGCAAAGGCAGTTTTACCAAACTAACGCGTCCAGCCCCCATTGCATGAGAGGCGTTTGCTGCGATGATTCCTGCGCCGCTCATTTGACCAAGAGCGATAAAAACATGCCCAAAGTCGCCTTTATTTGTGTTTTGTTTGCGGCGAAAAGGCAGGATTAAATCGCGCTTTTGCAATAAAAAAGTATCACAAAAAGGCGTGTTAGTGTTAGTTAAAATTTGCGATTTTTCTCCGAGATTAGCTTTGCTATTTGTGAAAATTTGTTCTAAATTTTTGCTTGAATTTGATGTATTCTTATTGGCAATTTCTTTTGAATTTTTACTTATATCACAAGCAAAAACATCGGCGCAAACGCCCAAATTTGCGAGTTTTATGCGTCCTACAAAATCTTTTGCGCTATCTGCATAAAGCGCGATTTTACGCGCACCCATCACGATGGTAAAATCAGCACAAAAAGCACTTTGCAAAACCGCGCCTGTTTTGCTAACACCGCTTGGTATATCAACGGCAATTTTTAGGGCGTCGGCGCGGTTTATTGTGGTTATTAGATCAGTCACAATTTTAGGCATTTCGCCATGAAATCCACTCCCGAAAATCCCGTCGATTATGCACTCGAATTTGGTTAAATCTAACTCTTTTTTCTCTTGAAAATCTTGCGTAAGGTTGCCTTTTGTTTTTAAAAATTTATCTAAATTTGGATCAAAATTTTCGCTGGTTTTGTCGATTTTGGTTCCAGAAAATGCGAATTTTGCGCTGTTTGTTGTTTTGTAAAACTCATCACTTTCCGCGCTTGTTTGCAGGCTAGTAATTTGACAAATTTCTTCATGAATTTCGACTAATTTAAACGCTTTTACCCCGTAATTTTGCGCGATTTTTAGCTGTTTTTCACAAATTTCGTTTAATCTATCCCATAAAATTAGCGCGACACACGAAAAATCTCCGCTTAAGCGACGCAGGGCGCAAATCGCATCGCTTGCGTTGTTGCCTTTGCCGCAAACCGCCAAAATTTTTGAGCCTTTTTTTAGCTTTTTTCGCGCGATATTTTCGATTTTTGCAGCTGCGTTTTCCATCAAAATTTCACTTGTAAGACCTAAATTTCTAGCGTTTTCGTCCAAAAATTCACTTTGTAAAAACAGCTTTTTCATCTTTTTCCTTTTAGAAAATTGATTAAATTTGCGCTTTAAAATCGCACACGAAAGCCCAAAGCCTCGCTGATATCTTGCTTTTCTAAAATTTCGTGCTCGTTTAAATCGGCGATAGTTCGGGCTAGTTTTAATGTTTTATTGATACTTCTTGCCGAGAGATTAAACCGCTCTATACCCGCATTTAAGAGCTCTTTTGCTTGATTGCTTAGCGTACAAAAACGGGCAATTTGCTCGTCTGACATTTTGCCATTTGGCTCGCTTTGTCCGCGCAAAATCCTAGTGCGAAACACACGCAAAACTTCGCGTGACATCTCTTCGCTTGTGACGTCGGCTTTGTCGTTTGAGCGCGTCTCATCCATTGCCACATAGATATCAATGCGATCTAAAATCGGCGCTGAAATGGCACTTTTATAGCGTTTTATCTCGTTTTGAGAACACAAACAGCTCATATCTTTTTTGAATAAATTTCCGCACGGGCAAGGATTCATCGCGCCGACAAATATAAATTTGGTCTCATATTTGACCTTTGAATTTACGCGTGAGATTAAAATTTGATTATCTTCGAGCGGTTCGCGAAGGCTCTCTAAAATTTGCTTGCCAAAATGCGGTAATTCATCAAAAAACAGCTCCCCACCGTTTGCCAAAGCGACCTCTCCTATGCGTGGCGAAAGTGCGCTGCCACCGCCAAAAATCGATCCGCGGGTGCTGGTGTGGTGTGGTGAGCGAAATGGGCGAAGTGCGCTAAATGGGGCATTTTTGTTATTTAACGACTCATAAGCGGCGCACAGCAAAATTTCATTTATGCTTTGTGGTGGCAAAATGTGGCGAATGCGTTTGGCGCACATGCTTTTTCCGCTACCTGGGCTTCCTTCAAATAAAATATTGTGCATTCCACACGCGGCGATCAAGCAGGCGCGTTTTGCGCGAGTTTGTCCGCGAACATCGGCAAAATCAAGCGTAAAATCGCGGTTTGGAATGTAAATTTGATCGCCTATTTTTATGAAATTTTCAAAAATTTCGTGGTTTTTTGTTACTTTGCAACTCTGTGCGAATTGCGGGTCTTTGATAAATTCTATCGCTTCACTCAAATTTGATACGCCAAAAATTTCTAAATTTGGTATCGCGGCTGCTTTGATAGCGATTTCGCTTGGTAACAAGACCTTTGCGCGGGTGACCTTTTGGCTTAAAAAAAGCAAAATTGAAAAGAGCGAGTTTGTGCTTTTTACACGTCCATCTAGCCCCAACTCCCCAAAAACGAATAAATTTTCATCAAGCGATTCATTTTGTAGGGCGATTAAAAGTGCAATAGAAAGATCAAAAATACTGCCATTTTTAGGCAGATCTGATGGCGATAAATTTATTATTATTTTTTGCGCAGGGAATGAAAAATTTAGATTTAAGAGAGCGGATTTTACGCGATTTTCACTCTCTTTTATTGTCGCTCCAGCAAGCCCAGCGATAGAAAATCCTGGCAATCCGCGAATAAAATTTGCTTCAACATTTACGATTGTGAGTTCGTCTAAATATGAGGCGCATTTTAGTGATTTCATCTATTTTTTTTGAGTTTTTCTTTGAATTCTTTGTCAAATTGTTTGCGTTTTGAGTAGCCGATTTTTTCTATAAAAAGGTGTCCGTTTAGGTGATCTAACTCGTGTTGAATGCAAACTGCTAGCAGATTTGAGGCCTCTAAAAATTTAGTTTCGCCGAAGCGATCTTGAAATTTTACCTTTACTTTTTCGGCCCGTTTTACATCCTCATAAAATCCTGGCACGGATAAGCAGCCCTCTTGGTATAAAATTTCGCCATTTTGCTCGGTAATTTGTGGATTTATCAGCTCGATTAAATCCGCCTTGTCTTGAATTTCGTTCTTATTTAATAAATTTATCACGACGGCACGAATCGGATTTGCGACTTGAACTGCCGCTAAACCGATACCACCTTTTGCGCACATTGTCTCATACATATCGTCTAAAAATGCGTGCAGTTTTTCATCAAATTTTGTCACTTGTTCGGACTTTTTAAACAAAATTTTGTTCGGATAAGTAACTAAATCTAAGACCATTTTACTTTTGGCTCTTTTGTAAAATTTGATCGATTATCCCGTACTTTAGGGCTTCATCAGCACTCATAAAAAAGTCTCGGTCTGTGTCTTTTTCTATTTTAGCTAGTTTTTGACCTGTGTTTGCACTTAAAATTTCATTCAAATTTCGCTTGATACGCAAAATTTCTTTTGTTTGAATCTCTATCTCTGTTGCTTGACCTTGCGCACCACCAAGAGGCTGATGTATCATAATCCGCGCATTTGGCAGGGCGTAGCGTTTGCCTTTTTGCCCGCTACTTAGCAAAAATGCGCCCATTGATGCTGCTTGGCCCATGCAAATCGTCGCTACATCTGGCTTGATATAATTCATAGTATCAAAAATGCTAAAACCGCTAGTTACCACGCCGCCGGGGCTATTTATATACATGTAAATGTCTTTTTCGGCATCTTCGGCCTCTAAAAATAGGAGTTGTGCCACGACGGCACTTGCGACTTCATCGTTGATTTCGCCACTTAAAAGGATAATTCTATCCTTTAAAAGACGCGAATAAATATCATAACTTCTCTCGCCTTTGCTTGATTTTTCTACAACATAAGGGATGTAAAAACTCATTTTTTATTCTCTTTTAGCTCTTTGTTAAAAAGATTATTAAACAATTTTTCCTCAACGATCGCCATTTTAAGTGCTGGTAAAACGCCGCGTTTTTGGTAATCTTCAAGATGCTTTTTAGGATCAATTCCGTAGCGATATGCTTCCATGTAGATTGTTTGAACTAGCTCTTGATCTGTTGCTTGGATGTTTAATTTGCGCGCAATTTCATCAATGATAAATGTAAGTTGAACGCTCTTTTGTGCTTCTGCGCGGTATGTTTCGCGTTTTTCTTTTAATTTATCTTTGTCTTCTTGTAATGTTTTGCGCTCATCTTCACTTAGCATGCCCCATGCGTTGCGAAGTTGCAAATCTATCTCTTGCTCGACGATGACTTTTGGTAGATCAAATTTGATTTTTTCTACAACCGCGTCGGCGAATTTTGTCTTTAACTCTTCATTTAAAAGTGTTTGAAATTTTTCATCGCGAATTTGCTTTTGAATGCGCTCTTCAAATTTGGCTTTTGTGATATCTTTTTCATTTGGAATTAGCTTTTGTATTGCTTCGTCGCTTAGCTCGCTAGGGATATTTTTAGCCTGAATTTCGTGTAATTTTACTTTGAAAACAGCCTCTTTGCCTGCTAAATTTTGTGCGCCGTATTCTTGTGGAAATTTGACATTGATATCTTTTTCTTCGCCGACTTTTAACCCAATCATGCCATCTTCAAAGCCTGGGATAAACTGATTTGAGCCGATTTCTAGCACATAATTTTGCGCTTTTCCACCATCAAATGCTACGCCATCTACAAAGCCTTCAAAGTCAAATTTGGCGTAGTCGCCTTTTTCTAATGTATCTTTATCTGATTTTTCTAGTGGCGCAACAGCCTTTAAGAAATCTGTAATTTTTGCATTTTTTTCATCTTCACTTACGCTTGGAATTTCAAATTCTGGGATCGCGCTTTCATAACCTTCGATGTTGATTTGTGGTCTAAATGAGATCTCAATTTCGGCGTCAATTCCGCTTTCATTTTCATCAAATTTAGAAAAAAGTGGATCGCCTAAAACTTCATCTGGTTTTTTTTCTACGATTTTTAACGCCTCATCT
>CAUTSW010000001.1:0-50115 GCA_963541085.1 uncultured Campylobacter sp. | reverse complement strand
TCTTGGGCTTTCTGGCATCGCACACATGCTAGAACATCTAAATTTTAAATCAACAAAAACGCGAAAAGCAGGCGAATTTGATCGCATAGTAAAGGCATTTGGCGGCATAAACAACGCCTCTACTGGCTTTGATAGCACTCACTATTTTATTAAATGTTCTAGCCAAAATTTAAGCACCGCGCTCGATCTTTACGCTGATATTATGCAAAATTTAACTCTTGATGAGAGCGAATTTGCCACCGAGCGAAATGTCGTGCTAGAAGAGCGTCTTTGGCGCACGGATAATTCGCCTAGCGGATTGCTCTTTTTTCGCCTTTACAATCATGCATTTTTGCGCCACTCATATCACTGGACGCCGATCGGATTTAAGGGTGATATCACGGGCTGGACGATAGAAAATATACGCGAATTTCACGCCAAATTTTATCAGCCACAAAACGCCTTTTTGATAATTAGTGGCGATGTCGATGAAAAAAGTGTTTTTGATTTAGGCGAAAAATATTTTGGCGACATTAAAAACAGCAGTAAAATCCCAAATACAAATTTAACAGAACCCGCTCAAGATGGCGAAAAATTCGCGATTATTCATAAACAAACGCCGATTGAATATCTAATGTGCGGATATAAAATCCCGCCATTTTCGCACAAAGATCGCATATTTTTAGAGGCTCTCGCGCTCATTTTATCGGGCGGAAATTCGGGCATTTTAAACCAAATTTTAATAGACGAAAAGCGTTTGGTAAATAGCATTGATCTATTTCCAATCTTTTCAATTGATGAAAATTTAGCGATAATTTCGGCGGTTTGCAACCCACAAGTTGATGCGCAAAACGTCGCAAATGAGATAAAAAATATCATCGCAAATTTGCAAATTAGCGATAGCGATATCGAAAAAGTCAAAAATCAATTAAAGAGCGAATTTGTATTTTCATTCGATAGTGCGCACAAAACTGCCGCGATATTTGGCGAATATATTATCAAATCAAATTTGGACGATTTAACCAAATTTCACGAACAAATTCAGCAAATTTCAAAAGAAAATTTGCTAAAAACTCTGCGAAAATATTTTGTTTCAAAAAATCTCACAACTTTGATTTTAAAAAGGGAAAACGATGAAAAATAATATTATCACAGGCTCAATGACTGCGCTAATTACGCCGTTTAAAAATGGCAAATTAGATGAAGTTACCTACGAAAAATTAATCCGTCGCCAAATCGCAAACGGCATAAATGCGGTCGTTCCAGTAGGCACAACAGGCGAAAGCGCGACCCTAACGCACGATGAGCACCGCGTTTGTATCGAAATAGCTGTGCAAATTTGTCGTGGTACTGGCGTAAAAGTTTTAGCAGGAGCTGGAAGTAACGCGACACACGAAGCTGTAGGATTAGCAAAATTTGCGCAAGAAAAAGGCGCAGATGGCATATTATCGGTCGCACCTTATTATAATAAACCGACTCAAAAAGGGCTCTATTTACACTACAAAGAGATCGCAAATTCAATCGAAATTCCAGTGCTTTTATACAACGTACCCGGGCGAACAGGTTGCGAAATAGCGACGAATACGATTATCAATTTATTTAGAGATTGCGAAAATATTATAGGCGTAAAAGAGGCGAGCGGAAGCATCGATAAGTGTGTGGATCTACTCGCGCATGAGCCAAATTTAATAGTAATTAGTGGTGAAGATGCGATAAATTATCCGATTTTAAGCAACGGCGGAAAGGGCGTCATCTCTGTAACGTCAAATTTGCTCCCAGACTACACATCAAATTTGACAAAATTTGCGCTTGAAAATGAATTTTTAAAGGCAAAAGCGATAAACGATGAACTTTATGGAATTAATAAAATTCTATTTTGCGAATCCAATCCAATCCCGATAAAAGCGGCGATGCATATCGCAGGACTTACGCCGACACTCGAATACCGCCTACCGCTTTGTGCGCCTAGTAGCGAAAACATGAAAAAAATCGAAAATACAATGAAACAATACAATATTAAAGGATTTTAATGGAAAATTTTAAGGGTAAAACATTAGTTATCAGTGGTGGAACACGCGGAATCGGTCGCGCAATTGTGCTTGAATTTGCTCGTGCGGGTGCAGATATAGCTTTTACTTACAACTCAAACGCCGAACTTGCGGTCCAACAGGTGCAAGATCTGCAAAATGAATTTGGCATAAAAGCAAAAGCATACGAGCTAAATATTTTAGAACCAGAAGATTATAAAGAGCTCTTTACACAAATTGATGCAGATTTTGGGCGTGTGGATTTTTTCATATCAAACGCGATAATTTCAGGTCGAGCGGTGGCTGGCGGATATACTAAATTTATGCGTCTTAAACCGCGCGGGATAAATAATATCTTCACAGCGACCGTAAATGCCTTTGTGATCGGCGCGCAAGAGGCGGCAAAACGCATGGAAAAAATCGGCGGAGGCTCGATAATCTCTCTTAGCTCAACCGGAAATTTAGTCTATATCGAAAACTACGCAGGCCACGGCACAGCAAAAGCAGCCGTTGAGGCGATGGCAAGATACGCTGCAACCGAACTAGGCGAAAAAAATATCCGCGTAAATGTCGTAAGCGGTGGCCCGATCGAAACAGACGCACTCCGCGCATTTACAAACTACGAAGAGGTCCGCGACAAAACGGCCGAGCTAAGCCCACTAGGACGCATGGGACAGCCTAGCGATTTAGCCGGCGCATGTCTATTTTTGTGCTCATCTAAAGCCAGCTGGATAACAGGGCACACATTCATCGTCGATGGCGGGACGACATTTAAATAATGCTAAATTTACCTAACTCTCTCGCACTCTTTCGCGTCGTGCTTGCGCCACTTTTCTTTTGGTTACTAATTGGCGCACCTTTTGGAAATATACATCAAAGCTGGATAAACTACTTCGCCGCGCTTGTTTTTGTCATCGCAAGCGTGACCGATTTTTTCGACGGATATATCGCTAGAACCTGGAATCAAAAGACCAAATTTGGCGCGATAATCGATCCGCTCGCCGATAAAATGCTCACTTTGGCGGGATTTTTGGGGCTGATGCTAATCTCACGCGCCAATCCATGGGCTATTTATTTGATACTGATTCGCGAGTTTTTTATTACTGGATTTCGTACTGTTATGGCTAGTGATGGCGTAGAAGTCGCCGCGTCAATGGCTGGCAAGGTCAAAACGGTGTTTCAAATGATAGCGATCGGTTTTTTAACCATGCAGTGGATGGGCGGTGAGATTTTGCTTTGGATTGCGGTTGTACTGACGCTGTATTCGGGGCTAGAATACATTTTTGCCTATGCACAAGCTGTAAAAAATAGATAAGAGATATCATTTAAAAGCTTTTTTGTTGCTTTTATGATTTTGTATTATTAAATTTTGCATCTAAAATTAGTGTCACGTTAGTTGATAAAAAATAGATTTTTATGATTTACTTAAAGCGAGATTTAATAAAACCTTAGCGATAATCACATCCTTATTTTAATAATTTGAATAAATTTTAAAAAGGCTTTAAAAAATGAATAAAAATTTAACAAATTTTTCTCGCAATTACAATTCTCTCTCTATCTCTCGATAGTTATTCCGTGCTATAACGAAGCTACTTCAGTAGAAATTTTTTATAACGAAGTAAAAAAAAATATTAGAAAAAATCAAAACAAATTTAGATCCAAAACTAACATACGAATTTATCTTTATAGATGATGGCTCAAAAGATAATACAAACGAGGCAGTAATTAAATTAAATACGCGCGATAAAAATGTCCGTTTAATCAAATTTTCAAGAAATTTTGGAAAAGAAACAGCGATTTTGGCTGGATTGGAAAAATCTATTGGAAAAGCTGTTGTTTTAATGGATGCAGATTTACAAGATCCGTCATATCTAATAGAACAAATGTATAAAATTTGGATTAATAATGGTGCAAAAATTATATATGCAAAACGCGCTTCAAGAGTTGGCGAAAGCTATATAAAATCGCGTTTAAGTGAGCTTTTTTATAAAATTTCAAATTTTTTATCTGATGTTAAAATCGAATCTGGCGTGAGAGATTTTCGCTTAATGGATAGAGCCGTAGTAGATGAATTAGTAAAAATGCGCGAATATCATAGGTTTTCAAAAATGATGTTTGCATGGGTCGGATTTTCGCGCGTTTGTTTAGAGTATGAATACGCCCCGCGCGTAGCTGACAATACAAGCTGGAAATTTTGGGGATTATTTAACTATGCAATTGAAGGAATTGTAAGTTTTTCAACAAAACCGCTTAAAATGGCATTTTGGATAGGGTTTATCATTAGTGCAATTAGCGGAATTTATGGGATTTTATCATATTAAACACGCTGATTTTTGGCAACGATGTAAAAGGATATCCATCTTTAGCGACGATAATTTTATTTTTAGGAGGTATTCAACTGATGTTTTTAGGAATTTTTGGACAATATGTTGCAAGAATTTACGAAGAGGTTAAACATAGACCTCATTTCATAATAGAAAGCGAGATAGATAATGAGGCTAATGATGAGAAATAAATTTCATATTTATGCATATTACATATCTATTTTTGCTATTTTTGCTTTGATATATTATCCAGCATTTTATATACCTTTTCACTCAGATGATTATAGTTATTTTTTAAAAGGAACTTCTTTTAAAGCTCACTTAGAACATTATTTAGGTTGGAGTGGGCGTTTTATCGCAGATTATATTTCTTCTGTTATGTTAAATTACTTTTCAAAACCAATTTACATGGCAATAAATTCATTCGCTCTTATTATTGTTATTATTGCGTTATCATTTTTGCCACCAATAATAATGAAACAAAAATTAATAGATAAAAATAGTTGGCTTATGCTATGGTTTTTATTTATAACTTATTGGATTGCAAATCCAAATTTAGGTCAAACAACATTTTGGTTGGTTGGCTCTGCTAATTATCTATGGACTATTATGTGGGCTAGTTTATATTTTTTATTTTTATTATATTTGTTAACACAAGAAAAAGAGATTGATTTTAAAAAATCTATTTTATTGATATTGCTTGGCTTTTTTACTGGACTTTCCAATGAAGCTACAGGTATAAGCTCTGTATTATTTACAATAATATTATTTTTTATATACAAAAGACAAAAAAAGATACTCACAATAGCTCTTCTATCTATTGTAATTGGTTTTTCTTTTTTATACTTTGCACCAGTAAATTTCAAAAGATTACATTGTGGAGCTTTTGATTATTGGTTAAATATGTCAATGTATGACAAAAATTTATATGCATATTTTTGATAGAATGCCACAAACTTTTGGATTATTTTAGCTTATATTTATAGATATAATATTGCTTTTTATAATACTTTCATTTTCAGATAAAAACAAAGAAAAAAACATAAAATCATATATTTTTATATGTATATTTTTTATACTTGCTATTTTTTCTATTTTTGTATTTATTAAATCACCCGCAATGCCACCGCGTTCAAAAAATACTTGTTTATTCTTTTTAATAATTTGCATTTCTTTTTTAACACATATAATCATTAGAGCAAAAGAAAGCAAATCAACATTAGCACTAATTATAATAATTTCATCAAATTTAATCTATTTTATTCCATCATATGTATTTTTTACATACGCCATAAAAAATACAGCAATTCAAGCTCAAATTCGAGACGAAATAATCAATAAAGCAAAATCAAATAAAGAACAAAGTGTAAAAATTCCAGATTGGTATTTTACAAAATTACTAAACAATAGCGATAAATTTGATATGTTTAGAAGTGACGCAATGCCTAGATATTATGGTGTAAAAAATATAGAATGGACAAATGCTTTATTTGAATATTCTATAACAAAAACGCAAACCCCAACTGTATTAAATTTAGCTTTAATAAATGACTTAAAATTAGATGCAATATTTTATAGCAATGGGCATAATATATTTGACAAAAATAAACTTATTTTGCAATTTAATCATTCGCTTTTAAATTACATAAAAAATGGTGATAATATTTTATATCTACATATTTTTACAAAAAACAACAGTAAATTTATAAATAAAGATATAAATATAGAGGATTTTACGCAAATAGGTGAAAAATTTTATTATGCAATTGTAATTGATAATATAAAATTACAAAAGTTAAAATCACTAGATTTTGGTTTTTATAATAGCACTTTAGAACAAAATTCAGCCTCATTTTCTTTAAATTTAGAAAATTTAGAATTTCACAAATGATCTTATTTCGTTATTTGTGCGTTGGTCTATTAAATACAATCGTAGGCTTTGGCGTGATTTTTGGATTGATGCTTTGTGGTATTAATCCAGAAATTTCCAATGTTTTTGGATATACTTTTGGCATAATATTCTCTTACGTGATGAATAAAATTTTTACTTTTAAATCTAAAAATAGATCAAAAACTGAATTTATTAAATTTATTTTAGCTATGGCTTTAGCATATATATTAAATTTCATCGCTTTAAAAATAGCTATAAATTCTGGGGTAAATGCATACCTTTCTCAAATAATTTCAGGCGCGATATATACAATAAGTGGATTTTTATTTAGCAAATTATTTGTTTTTAATAAAAAATTTCAGTAATTTTCTATAATCTTTTGAGCGATGATTTTTGCCCCAGCGATACTTAGATGTATGCCATCTTTTGCGCGAAGTTTAACCTGCTGTTTGTCGATATTTTTCTCTAAAATAATGTCGCCATTTTTACAAAAAAACCTGTTTGTATCGATAAAATTCGCACCATTTTTTTTCGCCGCAAGTGCATAAATTTCATTTAAAATAGGCATACCTTTACGCAAATCATCGCGCTTCATACAAGGTGTTTGAAGCCACGCGATTTCATGTTTATGTTTGTGCACAATTTTATATATATTTTGCACTTGTGTAGCGTAAAATTCTCGCCATTTTCGATCGCCAAACACCACACTTTGCCCATTTATCTTCGCATTTAGCATATCATTTGGACCAAAATGCACCACAACAAGCACGTCGCCTTTTAGCGTTTTAAGCTCGTTTTCAAGCGCATTTTGCCAATCAAAAAACTTTTGATTAACTAAACCTGTGCTCTGTCTTGCAGCAGAAACTACATTTAAATTTGATGGCAAATTTAGCTTTTTAAAGCCCAAAAAGATCCCCTCCATAATAGAATCGCCGATTAGTAAAATCGTCTTTTTTTTGGATTTATCGCTAAAAATTTGTGCTGAATTATCAAAAACAAGGTCTTTTTGCGTATAAGAATTTGCATAAAAAAATGAATACTCATCGCCAAAAAGAAAAACACAAAATATTATATTTATGAGAAATATTTTCATTTATCATACTCACTAATGATCTTTTTTACGACAATTTTTGCACCCAAATAAGAAAGATGCAAGCCATCATCGGCGCGAATTATTATCTGCTTTTTGCCGATTGTTTTATGCTTGATAAAAGCACCATCTTTATCGCAAATTTCAGCATTTGCGCTTATGAAATTTTGTTCGTGCTGAATTGATTTTTGCGAAAATATATCATTTAAAAAATAGGCTCTCTCTTGATTTAAGCTATTTTTCATACATGGAATCCCAAGCCAAATAACATTCGCATTGTGTTTTTTAGCAACATCATAAATTTCATCGATTTTGCTCTCATACTTTTGTAAATTCATTCTATTTTTTTCATTTAAATTTCCCCAATCATTGGGACCAAAATGCGCTACAATGAGCTTTTGAGTCTCAATCTGAGTTAATTCATCATCTAAAATTTTAGCCCAATTTGCGCTAAAAAGCCCAGAACTTTTTTGCGATAAATTATCGATTTTTGTCTTTTTATCTTTAAATTCGCTCAAAAATCCCCAATAATAAATGCCCTGCATAATGGAATCGCCTATCAAAACTATGGTTAAATTTTCATCATCTTTTATAGAAATTTTATTGACATTTTTACTAAGATTTGCCTGATTACTTTTTTGCAAAACAGAGTAATCAATAGGCGAAATTTTAATCAAATTTGGCACAACGCAACCATCTTTTTTTGTTAAATTTTGCTCATAATTTAGATCTTGGTTTTGCATATTTGATGTGATAATTTGATTCTTGTTCTTATCATTAAATGAGCTAGAATCTTCAATTTGAACTAAATTTTCAACATCTTTGCTAATATTTTGATCAATCAAAGCATCCAAAATTTCATCATTTTCATCTTTTTGAATAGGCTGATTTTGTGCTCTGTTTTGCAAAATTAGCTCGTCAAATTTAAAATTTGCAAACTCTTTATCACGCAAAAAATCACCAAATTTTGTCTTAGAAAGCGGTGTATAAAATAGCGCGCAAATTGCCAAAAATGAGCACAAAAGCGTAAAAAAAGCTCTCATCAAAAATCACCATACATGAAATTTGGAATTTCGTTAGGCATTAATTTGTAAATCACGAGCGCATAAATGATGAAAAACAGGCAAATAACAACCGAATTCGTGCGTAAAAACATGCGTTTTATCAGGCAAAAAAAATTAATTTGATTGTAGATTAAAAGCCCAAAAAACACGACGCAAAACACGAATAAAATCCGCCAAAAATCCGCCAAAAATCCAAAAATTAGCGTCTTTAAAAAGATATTCGCCTCTATAATCCCGATGTCGCCAAAGCTAAAATAGATCCACGCAAAACTGACAAACAAAAACGTAACAAAACGCTTAATCGCACCAAATTTCAAAAAATCAACGCCAAATTTTGTAATAAAAAGGCAAAAAATCATGCCAAAAGCGTGAATCAAACCCCAAACAATATATTTTTCCCACACACTCCCACTACCATGCCAAACACCAGAAATCACAAACACAATGCCGATATTTAGCCACTTGCGAGCAGTTCCTAAGCGCGATCCACCAAGTGGAATATAGACAAATTCCATAAAAAATTTCATCAAACTAATATGCCACCTACGCCAAAAAATTTGCAAATTTAGTGCACGAAATGGGCGATTAAAGTTTTTTGGTATATTAAACCCAATCATTGTTCCAAGAGCTCGCGACATATCGATAAAACCGCTAAATTGGGCATAAAGCATAATAGAGTAACCACATAGCGCAGCTATCAAAACAGAGCTTGGATAAATTTGCGGAGTTTTAAAAATCGGCTCAATAATTTTAGAAATCCAGTTTGCGATAATGAAAATTTTAAAAAAACTAAGCGTAAAAAGAGTGTAAATTTCCCCGCAACGCGCATAAAATGCTGGATTTTTACGCACACGATTAAGCTGTGTAAAAAAGCCCTTTGCGCCCAAAATCGGCCCTGATGTAATCGTCACAAAAAAGCTCAAAAACACAAGTGTATTAAGCAAACTTTGTCGCTTTATTTTACGTTTATAAAGATGCACCAAATAACCAATCGCCATAAAAGAGTAGTAAGAAATCCCTATAGGAAGGGCATTTGCGATGAGTAAATTACTATCAGAAATTTGCGCTAAAAATATAGCTATCGGCTCGAAAAATTTTATATACTTAAAAAAAGCTAGCAAAAAAACAATAGAACAAATCGCCAAAACAAGTGAAAATTTTGAATGAAAATGGTATATAAAAATCCCCCAAAACCAAATACAAATCGCAAAAATCACATTAATCATAAGCACAAAAGTGCCACTCTCGCCCGCGCAAATATATAAAAAATAGTATGAAAATGCCAAAAGCAATATCTTTTGCACTGTAACCGAAAATTTAAAATAGTAAAAAAATATCCAAAAAATAGAAAAATAGATACCAAAATTTATGGAAAAAAAACTCATTACAATCTCACGCAAAAAAATGGCTGGAATGATAATATTTTTTAGCTTATAAAAAGCCAAAATCAGCTACAATCTCAGCCAAATTTCACAAAATTCAAAGGTTAAAATGATGTTAGAAAACACGATGAAAAAGCGATACTCTTGCCGTAAATTTCACCAAAAAACAGCCAAAAATGAGTTAATTAGCGAAATTTTAGATCTTGCGCGTTTAAGCCCTAGTTCATGCGGGTTGGAGCCTTGGATCTTTCAAGTTGTTTCAAAGACAGCGGATTTAGTACAACTTGGCGAGATTTGCAACCAGCAATCACAAGTAGCGCAGTGCTCTCACGCTATTATCATCGCTTCTCGTAACGACCTAAAAACAAGCGACGAATATTTGCGCCAAAAGGTCGCAATCCGCGCAAATACGCCAGAAAAATGGGAAAAAGCGATGAAATTTTTCCACGATAAATTTGATGATAAAAGCTTAGCTGAGCTTAACACCTACGCAGCTAAACAGTGCTACATCGCCGTAGCAAATTTAGTAAATATCGCCTACGAAAAGGGGCTACAAAGCTGTATAATCGCCGGTTTTGATGGGCAAAAATTAACCAATTTTATGCAACTTGATGCGCAATTTACCCCTGTGCTCGTCGTTGCGCTTGGATATGGCGACGAAAACACGCGCGAAAAATCGCGAAATTCTCTCGCAAATTGCGTAATTTGGAAGTAAAAATGTATCAATCTAAATTTCTTCTAAAATATCCATTTTTAAAGCTACAATCTAGCTTTCGTCCAAAGGCACAAGGCGTGCTTTTAATACAAACTAGCGACGTTTGTGCCTACTTAAATACAAGCTGTGTTTTTGAGAGCTGTTTTAAAAAATTTGGCAAATTTGATATGATTATTGATAGTAAAAATTTAGAATTTGCAAAATTTGATGAGCGGATTGGGCGTAAAATTTGCATTGACGAGTTGCAAAACGAAAACGATGAAATGCGCCTAGCAGGAGAAATTTTCGCACGAAATTATGCTCAAATTTATATTTTTTCGCCTACAAATTTGACATTATTTTTGGCAAAAATGGCGTTTTGCAAAGATGTAAAGACGATCTCACACTATAATAACCCGTCTGAATTTAACGCACTCTCAAAAGGTTTTAAGATTTTTCAACACTCGCGAAACAGCGCATTAGAGCAGAGTTTTTTATCAATGTTTGATAGTGATAAAAATTTAGAAAATTACAAAAAATCTCCGCAAAAGCCGATTTTTACGCCATCAGAACCGATAATTAATAGCTATGAGTTTAAAATCGGGATTTCGCTAGATTTGGATAAAAAGTGCTCAATTCCGCCGCAAACTTGGGATAAAATTTTCAAAATTTTGGCTAGGTTTGATGCTGAAATTTACATTTTTGGCTCAGACGAAGAGGAAAACGCGATTTTAGAGCTAATCAACACGCACGGCGCAAGGATAAAACATGTCGCCGGCAAAATAAAAACGCACGAATTGCCATATTATCTTGGCTTGATGAATGTCTATATTGGCGCGGAAAATCCAGCTTATCACATCGCAGATAGCGTCGGCGTGCCGTGTGTTTGTTTGATCGGTTTAGGAAGTGCAGATGAGATTGAAGGCAGCGGTAAAAATTTGATAATCTATCCACAAATCGCATCGACAAATGGCTTTTTTGACGATAAAAGCTCAAACCACGACACCAATTATGCAGATAAATTTTTTGAGATTTCAGACGCAGATTGTCAAAATATCGCAGATTTCATCCAAATTTCTTTAGATTAAGAGCCAAATAAAATTATTTTAATTTAAATTTGGCTACAATCCGCACATTGTTTTTTTGGGCTATCGTCTAATGGCAGGACAACAAACTCTGGATTTGTGAATATAGGTTCGAGTCCTATTAGCCCATCCATTTTTTAAGAGTTGAATTTCAAAGCCTTTTTCACCTCATCGCTAGCCATCTCGATGCTCCATTCAGGTTCAAAAACAAGCTCAATTTCGCAATCATTTATCCCATCTACACGAAGCGCGGCCTCTTTTACCCAGCTAAGTAAAAGCTCATGCAACGGACAAGAGCGCGTAGATAACGTCATTGTGATTTTAGCCATATCGCCATCTACTTTTACATCATAAATAAGTCCCAAACTAACAAGATCAAAGCCGATTTCAGGATCGATCACGCGCGAAATTTCAGCATAAATTTTATCTTTCATAACTCACTTCCAAATTTTACATAACTCATAAATTTAACCAAATTTAGCGCGACAAAACCCAGCGCGCCAACCTCTAAATAAACTCCAATATCCACAAATCCACACGCCGCAATCAAAACGCAGATCAAATTTAACAAAAGCGCAACATACGCCGCGCGCTTATCCACCATCTGCTCTAAAAGCGGGACTTTTGTCTTGCCAACAAATGGCGAAATATAGTGATACCATATCAAAAATGGCACAATTTTATAGATATGCGCCACAATAAATGCAAAGAAAAAGCCAAAAGTAAGCGCAAAAACCGCCTCTTTAACCATCCCAAACCACAAACAAACCGCACTAATAGCAAGATATAAAAATCCTGCAAAAATGTTTAAATTCCAATAATCATACGACTTTCGCAGACGTTTTGCTAGCGCATAAATCGCATCGCATATAAAACAAAACGCACCAAAGCCAATAAAAATTGCGCCAAATTTTATAGAAAATATCAAAACCACACCGCCACACAAAAACAGCACAAAAGCCAATTTAAAAAGATAAAATTTAACCTTATGAGATAGCGCAAACATCGGCAAAAGCACGCTCGCCACACCCAAAATCACAAAAAACATAGCCCCGCCAACAAAATAAATATGAAAGCAAAGCAGTGTTTCAAAAGGTAAATTTCCAACCCCAGCGGCAAAATAAAGCACAAGCACAAAACCCAAAATCACACCAATAATCAAAAAAATTCCGCCAACACACATAGAGATCGTGGCAAAATTAAATTTTCGCGCACCCAAAAAGCTCAAAAGATACGTCAATCCAAAATATATCAAAGAGAGCAAAAGCGCACCGCCACCAGCATGCAAAAGTGCTACTTTTTGGCTAAGCATTCCACCAACAAGCCCGCTAATCCCAAAAAGATATAGCGCAAAATTTACATATGCAAATTTAAGGGTAAAAAACGGCTTTTCAAGCACGACGGAGGTTAGCTGATAGAGTGCGCCGATGATGATACTTAGGACAAAACCTGCGAAAAACAGGTGAAAAAATGCCGCCGTATCAAAGCTAATCAACACATCAAAATCAGCACCCAAAAATGCAAAAACAGCTGCGATTAGCATCAAAAAACCAGCACAAAAATATCCCGCCACCAAAGAAAATGGCGGAGCAAAACTATTTAACATACTTTAGCCGTTGCATTGTTGATTTGTATCAAATTTTACGCGCTCTACACCATCTTTTGGCGTAAATTTCACGCGCACAAATCCATTTGGAAGGTCTTGAGCTTCGTAGTTAAAATTTGCTTCAATTTTAGGGATTAAACCGGCTGGAAATTTGTGATTTATCATAATGACCCCTTTGACAGCTAAATTTAGCGCAACCATCGCATTTACCATCGGTCCAGGTGGCGTGCAAGAGCTAGAATCAAAGCCAATCCAACCATCTTTTTTATAAAAATCAACACTAGCACCCTGTGCGCAAAAACGCTCCCAGCCCTCATTTTCCCAGCTTGTTTGAGTAAAATTTTCCATTTTATCTCCTTTAAAAAATCTGTTTTGCAAAACGGGCTGATTATATCCGAATAATTTAAATTTTACTCGGCTAAATTTTAGAAATTTAAAATCAAAAATATGCAAAAATGAGTCAAAATTAAAAGCAAATTTAGTGTAATTTAGATGGAAAATATAGTTTTAAAAACCGCCTAGGGCAAAAAATTTGAAATACCAACAAATTTATTTGGTAGAAATTTAAGATTTTAAGATGCGCCCAAATAGAGTCTGTTTTTAATTACTTTTTTTGATTTTGTTTTAAAATTTTAAAATGAGCGCAATCAACAAGCAATTTTAAGTTTTTGCCAAGACTTAAATTATTTATTTTTGGCTCTTAAACCTCTTTAAAATTTACCAAATCTGCATCTTTTTTGACACTAATCGCCTCTTAAAATTTATTTTGAATACATATTTTTGCAAAGTGGACTTAATAACGTTCTAGTCGCTAATTAGTTGGCTTTGCTTTAAAAAATTTTGTTTTATTAACACATAATTTCCAAAGAGCATTTTGAAAATCCACACTTACAAAAAACACTGAAATTTCCACTTTTGTTTTGTTTGCAATAAAATAGCGTCATTGTAAATTTCTATTTTTTTATCTTTTTTTATTTAATTTTTGTGTTTGCGCCTCTATTTGCAAATAGCCAAGCTCCACCAATTTTGCATAAATCGCCTTTATCAATGGACCAGCCGCACCTCCACCGCCACCACCATGTTCAACCAAAACACTCACAGCATAACGGGGCTTATCGTATGGCCCAAAGCTAGTCATCCACGCTTGCGAACGGCGATAATACTCCATATCGCGCTCTTTCATGCGCACAATCTCATTTTGCGGGATAAAAACAACCTGCGCGGTGCCGGTTTTTGCGGCGATTTTAATCGGCATATCGTTTAAAAGCTTATATGTCGTGCCTTGCGGGTGATTTGCGACCTCATACATTCCAGCGCGCACAAAGCTTAAAGAGTTTTTTTCCAGTGGCGTAAATAGCTCATAGGGGGCAAATTTATCGCGTAAATTTCGTAAAATTTCGCTTGAGTTTTCATCTACTTTATCAAGCGAAACGCCATCTATTTCTTTGATAAAGTGCGGTGTTAGACCTTTTCCAGAGGCGATTTGCGCGGTATATTTTGCGACTTGAATCGGCGTAACTAAAACATCGCCCTGCCCGATTGAGGCATTTACAGTTTCGCCTAAAAACCAAGGTTTTTTAAATTTTGCCATCTTCCACGCCTTATTTGGAATAGTGCCGATATATTCATTAGGTAGATCAACGCCCGTTTTTTGCCCAAATCCATAGCGTATAAGATCGTGCGAAATAGCATCAATCCCGACCTCTAATGAGCCCTCATAAAAATACACATCACAACTCTCCCTTAATGCGCTAGTTAGATTAACCACGCCGTGCCCGCTTGATTTCCAGCATCTAAATTTTCGTCCGCCAAGCTCAATATAACCACGACAAGTGTAAGTTTTTTCAGGTTTTATAAGACCGCTATTTAAAAAGCTCATGCCAACACCCATTTTTAGCACAGAACCCGGAGGATAAAGACCGCTTGCGATTTTATTTGTAAAAGGGTGATTTAAATCATCAATTATTTCGCGCCATGTCTCATCATCAATGCCTGTTACAAACAAATTTAAATCATATTCAGGATAGCTACCAGCCGCTAAAATTTCGCCGGTTTGCACGTCCATTATTACCGCGCTTCCGGCCTTGTCTTTAAAAAGCTCTTTTAGTAACTCTTGCAATCTAATATCAATACTAAGCATTATTTGGTGTGTTTTTGGCTCTTTATAATCTAGAATTTCAATCACCTTATTTAATACCGTTACTTTTGATTTTATCTCGCCAAAATCGCCCTGCAAAATTTCATTATAGTATCGCTCAATCCCGCTTTTGCCAATGTTTTTGATGGAGGATAAGCTTGGATCATTTTCTATATCTTTTTGCGTGACGCGCCCAACATATCCGATGACGTGAGAAGCGATTGAATTATATGGATAAAAACGCTTTAAATCGGGATTGATTTGAATTTTATCATTTAAATTTAGATGCGAAAAGGCACGCGAGGTGGCGTTGTAATCTAAAAAATTTACAACATTTATAAATTTATGATTATAAAAAGAGTTTGATTTTTTATACTCTTTATAAATTGCGCTTGAATTTACATCAAAATAGCGTGAAATTTCTGCAATTGTGGCGTTTAGCTCATTATCTTTTAGATGTGGGGCGATGGATAGGGAAAAACCGAGACGATTTATCGCAAGCGGATTTGATAGACGATCTAAAATTTGCCCCCTAACTGGGACAATTTGCGTTGTTTTGACTGCGTTTTCTAGTGCGATATTTTCAAAATAGCTATTTGATTTTACGGAATATTGATAAATTTTTGCCAAAAGTATCGTCCAAACTAGCAAAATAGACGCAAAGACTAGACGCAATCTCATAAAATTCGCCCCCTAAATAAAAGCAACGCCAATACACTCTCCACACCCATAAAAATCAAATATTCATACCCAATACTCATGCCATCTTGTTGCAAAATGTAACAAAATAGATTATTAAATGCGACAATCAACAAATACGCGATGCAAACGATAATCACAAGCAATAAATTTCTAAATTTTATATTTTCCAAAAGATAGTCAAAAATAAAAAAATAGAATATAAAAAAGCTCAAAGCTACGCAAAATAGCGCGTATCCGTGAATTTGCTCAGCACAGAGCAAAAACACCACCGCCACATACCAAGACGCGCCAAAGGCGATATGTTTTTCGTGTTTTTCATACTCTAAAATCGTAACATACGCAAAAAACAGTCCAAGAAGTGGCGGTAAAATGCCACAACACATCGTCACAATCTCATAGCAAAACAGCATTAAAATACTAAATGCGTCTTTTACAAATCTAAAATTAAAGCGATTTCGTTGCATACTGGAAAGTGTTTGCATTTAATGCAATCCGCCCAAATTTTTTGTTGTGGGAGTTGTGATTTTGGAATTTCAATAAAACCTAATCGCTCAAAAAACGCCTTGCGATACGTGAGCGTAAATATGCTTTTAAGCCCGTAAAATCGCGCCTCAGCGATCAATGCTTCGACGATTTTTCTACCCATTTTGCGTCCTCTAAGATACGAAGATACGATGAGTGAGCGCACCTCGGCTAGATCTTTTGAGTGAATGTGAAGTGCTGCATAGCCGACAATTTGCGATGTCGGTTGTAAATTTGGGAAAATTTGATTTGTGCTTGAATTTTTAGATAAATTTTGATCGCTATTTTGAGAAAATTTCTCGCAGTTTTTATCATCTTTTTTGTCAAAATTTGTCGCGGTTTGTGCCCTATTTTCGCCAATATTTTTCGCTAAATTCAGTGGAGTTTGGGTATTGTTTTGTCTTTTTGAAAGCTTGTTTTGAGTTTGTGAAATTTCATCTAAAAGCGTATCTAAAATTGATGTTAAAATCTCATCTTCTTGGAAAAATCCGCCTCTCCTTTTTGTGATTTCATCATTTGCTGTATTTAAAATTTCATTAAAATTTAGCAAAACTTTTTCATCAGTATTTTTTAAAATTTCATCTGGTTTTTTATCGATATTCAAGCTGTTTTTTTCATCTTGCATTTGATAAATGCAAATTTCATCGCGCAAATTTGGTTCATCGGTCAAATTTTCACCCTCACTACACGTGCTTTCTAGCACGCAATATGAGCGAATATTCGTCGCGATTTCATCGTCGCTTCGTGGCAAAATAATGCCGTTTTCAACCTCTTCGCGCACCAAATTTTGCATTTGAGTGATATCACTAAGTCTAGCTTTTCTAATAATAATACTCATCAAATCACCATTTTACCCACAAATTTTACGCCTACAACCCTAAAATTCCACGATAAATTTCAGCCCTAGCACGATCTATGCCAATCTTTTTACTAGATGATACAAAAATCGCCGATTTATCGTGTTTTAACACCTGCGCGCGCTCTTTTTGTCCTAATTTGTCACACTTTGTGTAAAAATTTAAAATCTTTTGATCTGGGCGCAAAAAACTTTGCAAATATTCGCTAACTTGCGCGTCAATTTGCGTATCAAACTGGCGCGAATCAATAAGATGAATAAACAATTTTATATTTGTTCTAACGCGCAAAAACTCATCTAAATTACGTTGCCATACGTTTTTAAGTGATTTTGATACCTTTGCATAACCAAAACCAGGAAGATCAACCAAAATAAATTCAAGCTTTTGCGGCAAAAACTCAGCTGAAATTTCATCTAAATTTGATGCGCCATTTTTGGTATTTTGCTCCAAATTTAACTCGGCTTTTTCGCTAGAAATTTGCTCTAAAATCTTAATATTTTTATCACCAATTTCACGCGATAAAAACTCACACGAAAAAAAGTTAATAAGCTGAGTTTTCCCTGGCGTTTGACTAGATTTTGCCAAGCCATTTTGCCCGACTAGCGCGTTTATTAAGCTGCTTTTGCCGACATTCGAACGCCCTAAAAATGCCACTTCACTCAAACCATAATCATCACTATCGCGCACAGATTGAGCCGATTTGATAAAACTAGCACTAGCTGGAATTACCTTTATAAATTTGGTTAAATTTTGAATGCAAATTTTATGATTTTCACTTAATTCAGCCAGATTTTCATCTAAATTTGCTTCCATTTTTTCGCGCGCTGGGGTAAAGACGCTTACGTCAATATTCTCGCTTGAATTATTATCATTTTTTGCCATTATTTTTCTCTTCAACCTCAAAAATCAGCTTTGCTGGCGCGTTTTTAGAATTTGCACTTTTAACTTCATAGGTTGCATTTGTCTGATTTACAATGATTTTTTCGCCAAAAACTTCGCGCTTATTGGTCTCATCGTGCAAATACGCACTCCCGCTTAGTGTGTAGGTCTCGTTAGCTGGCTCATAGGTCAAAAGCGCGCCTTTTCCGCTATATTTGCTATCTTTCATCATTGCACGAAAACGCGCATTGCCGGTGGCGACATATTTTATAGGCTGTCTATTTGCGTCAAAAAATATATCCACTTTATCGGAATTTAGCGTATCATATGCACCTTTTTTTATCACAACATTTCCATTTAATGTGCTAATTTGCTTATTTTCATCAGCAAAAAAATTATCCGCGGTAACTTGCACCTGTTCTGCATTTATCACACCCATAAAAAGCGCGAAAAATGCACTAAATTTAACTATTTTTTTTCCCAAAACCATCCCTTAACTCCCTTTGCGAATGTCTGTTTTTTTTCAATTTCATATCTTATTTTTGCGCCTTCAATCTTATCCATGCCTTGTGTCATCGTAAAATTTGTATCACTAAATACGATGTGTTTTTGCATGTCGTAGTTAATTTTGTCTGAAAAATACTCGATGTTGTCTGAATTTTTATAGTGTGCATTGCCATAAGCAACGGCTAAATTTTTTGTAATTTTGGCGTTTTTTGACGTGATTGTATGATTTAAATCATCGAAAATTTTATCAGCTACAAAATCACTAAAAACATCTTTGTTGCTAAATCTCTCGCCACTTTTTGCGCTAAATTTGGCTGTGATTTTATCATTTGTAATCTCATAATCGTCAATTCCATGCATTTCAATCGTCGCTATTTTGCTATC
Source organism: uncultured Campylobacter sp. (assembly GCA_963541085.1). Taxonomy (GTDB): domain Bacteria; phylum Campylobacterota; class Campylobacteria; order Campylobacterales; family Campylobacteraceae; genus Campylobacter_B. The sequence continues at coordinate 30,985 of CAUTSW010000001.1, read as the reverse complement.
ATCGCCATTAAAAAGCTCCGCTACATATGGCGTTTGCACACTTAAAAAGACCATCACAACACTAAAAAGCGCAATGAAAAAATAGAAAATTTTTATAACCATTTTTCAAGCCACATTTGATGCAAACCATCTAAATCGACGATTTTTTCTATCATTTCGCGCACAGCACCATTACCGCCACGCAAATTTAAAGTGTAGTTTGCGATTAAATTTGGCATAGCGTTTGCTGGTTTAAAGCTCATTTTAACGGCATTTAAAAGCCTTTGATCATTATAATCATCACCTATCGCGGCTGCGTTTTCAAAACTCAAATTTAAATCCGCCAAAATCTCACTAGCTTTTGCAAATTTATCTTTAATGCCTTGATAGACGTAATTGATCTTTAAATCCTTTGCGCGATTTGCAACGATTTGCGAGCTTTTGCCTGTGATTATTGCGATTTGTTTTCCCATTTTTAGCCACTGCTCAATACCAAAACCATCTTTTACATTAAATTTTTTGCCCTCTTCGCCGCAATTAAAGTAGTATAATCCGCCATCGCTAAGACACCCATCAACATCTAAAAAAATAATATCTATCATAAAACACCCTTTGTACTTGGCACGCCAACGCGCGCATTAGGCGCAAGCGCACGACGCAAAGCAACCGCAACGGCCTTAAATGTAGCTTCTGCAATATGGTGGGAATTACTTCCGCGAAGTTTTTGAATATGCAAAGTTATAGACGCATTAAACGCAAATGCACGAAAAAATTCTTCCGTTAACTCAGCATCAAATTCGCCGATTTTCCCGCTATTTATACCATCATAATACAAAAACGGGCGATTGCTTAAATCAACATCACACGCCACAGCCGCTTCATCCATCACGACTACCGCATTGCCAAAACGCTCTACGCCACTTAGCGGATAAATTTCATCGCGAAACGCCATTCCAAGAACAATCCCAGCATCTTCTACGCTATGATGAAAATCTACATGAGTATCGCCACTCATCTGCAAATTTAAATCTATTAGTGAATGTTTTGAAAACGCCTCTAACATGTGATTAAAAAAGCCTATTTTTGTATCAATATTGCTATCGCCACGCCCGTAAATTTCGAGCTTTAAAGCGATTTGTGTCTCTTTTGTTTTGCGTTGTTTTTCTACCATTTTTTCACTCTCTAATTATAAATGCGCCTTTTAAATTTGAACTAGCTATAAAATCTCTAGCCTCATCTTCGCTTAAAAATCCTGTCAAAAACACACGGTTCATGCCATCTAAATTTTTTATAATCGCCTTGTGAGCGCCTAGATTATCATATTTTGCGCGAGTTATCTCGGCACCATTTATTCGCGAAAATGCACCAACTTGCACCATAAATTTTCCACCGATAATGCTTGATGGCGGTTGATTATTTTTGACTTGCACTGTTTGCGGAGTGTTCATAAAAATTTCATCACTTTCATCAAAATTTGACTGATTATCTGAAATCTCTTTTAACTTTGCTAAATTTTTATTTTCATCAAAATTTCGTGCTGGGATTGGATTAGTATTAACATCAAAATCTAAATTTTCACTACTTGGAATCTCATATTTTGATTGCTCAATTTTAGGTCTATTTTGCGCAAAAACCGGCGTACTTTGCGGTTTGCTTCGATTAAATGTATTATCAAGCATACTAAATTTTAAAACCTCAAGCTTCACAGGTGCAGTGCCATTTGCAAACACGCCCACACGCTTAGCCGCAGCTTTGCTTAAATCAATAATGCGCCCATCAACAAAAGGCCCACGATCGTTTATCCGCACGACCGCGCTTTCGCCACTATTGCGATTTGTTACACGCACGATTGTGTTCATCGGATAGGTTTTATGTGCAGCGGTCATAGCATTCATATCGTAACGTTCGCCATTCGATGTCTTTTTGCCGTGGAAATTTGGCCCATACCAGCTAGCGATACCGCTTTGCGTGTCGCCAACTTTGACGATTTGTGGATAGTAGCGTTTGCCCAAAACTACATACGGGCGCATCGTAGCTGGCGTGCCATTTGTCGTATAATTGTTGCTATTATAGCTTGGCTTATTAGTGCTAGCGCATCCGTAAAAAATCAAACACGAAAGCGCAAAAATTAAGCTTTTAAAGTCTATAAATTTCAAATTTGCTCCAATTTATGAGTGATAAATGGCGCGTATTATATCAGATTTACTCCTAAATTTGCTCTGGAATTTGGTAGTTTGAGGCTCATTTTGCGAGATAAGATTAGCACTAAGAAGTGTTTTTGAATCATCTTGGATGTAGTTTATAACAAACATATCTAACTTATCAGCTGGAATATAAAAGTGGTAATTTTCTAAATTTTTCGGAGCACAATCAGCCACAATATGAGCGTTGTATTTTTTCATATTTTCTAAATCTACGCCGATTGCCTCGCCTACTTCGCTAAGTGTAGTGCCACCTTTTACAATCACCTTTTCTAGATGATAATTTGGCGCTTCTTCATAGAGTTTTTCTTTTATATTTTCAGTTTTTGCTAAAACAGATAGTTTTATAATCTGCTTTATGAAATTTTTCGTCTCGGATGGCACTTTGCGATTGTTTAAAATATCGCAAAACTCATCGCCATACTTTTTAGTAATATTTTTTATCGCTCCGCCACCAACATTATAAGACATCACAGAAAGATACCATTTTCCAAAGTCATTATTCATATTTTGCAGATATTTAAACGCGGCATCTGTTGATTGAAATGGATCGCGTCTTTCATCAATCTCTTTTGTAACTTTTAATCCGAAATTTTGCGCTGTTGTAGGCATAAACTGCCACATTCCACCAGCACTCGCGCGCGAAGTAGCTGAGTTTGTAAGGTGAGACTCTATCATTGCTAAATATAACAAAAACTCAGGCGCGTCTTTTCGCTCTAGTTCCTGCAAAATCATATAGGCATTTTGCGGGCGCTCGGCTATGATTTTTCTAAATAGGCGGCGATCTTTTTCGTCGATTTCAGCGATAATATTATCTAGCGTCTTTATGTTAGCCGAATTATTTGTAATATTAAATTCCATCAAAATGGCACTCTTATCTAAATTTTCAAAAGTATTTGCGTTCAAACAGCAAACATAAAAAATTATTGTCATCAAATTTGTTAGAAATTTCATTTTTACTCCTTAAAATCAAAGAATTTCTTAGCGTTGTTTGTCGTAATTTCCTCTATTTCTCCTTGGGGTAAATTTAAAATTTCGCCGATTTTGGCTGTAATTAGTGTCGTAAAACTAGGTTCATTGCGCTTTCCACGATGTGGCATAGGGGCAAGATATGGCGCATCAGTTTCAATCAAAATACGATCAAGCGGGATTTGTGGCAAAATTTCAGCCAAATTTTTGGCATTTTTAAAGGTCAAAACACCGCCAATCCCAAAGTAAATTTCATATTTTTTAAGCTCTAAAAGAAGTTTTGAAGCGTTAAAACAGTGCAAAACAGCGCGGAAATTTTGAGTATTTTGCTCTGATTTGCTCGCGCTAAATGCGTCAAGCAAAATCTCATACATATCGGCATTTGCGTCGCGCGAATGGATGATTAATGGCTTATTAAATCGCTTTGCCAAATTTATTTGAGCCGTAAAAATTTGCTTTTGTGCCTCTTTTTCAATCTCGATCATATCTTGCGCAACGCGCTCTTTCATATTAAAATAATCAAGCCCACACTCGCCAACGGCGACACATTTTGGATTTTGTATAAATTTAATAAGCTCATTTTCATCAAATTTGGTGCGCTCGTCAGGATGCACACCAACAGCAAAATATATATTTTTAAAATTCTGTGAAATTTGAGTAGCTCTTTGAAGCGTTAGCGGATCTGCGCCCGGAATTACGATCTTTTCAATCCCGTTTTCATCACAGCGCGACAAAACCTCATCTAAATCTACATCAAATGCTTCATCGTCTAAATGACAATGCGAATCTATAATCATCTTACCTCTTACTCATTAAAAATTGCCTAACTTTACAATTTTTTGGTAAATCAGACAAAATTTGATGAGCTAATTTAGTAATTTTCTAGCAAATTCAATAGCCTCTTTTGTAATCGTCTCACCACTAATCATACGCGCAAGTTCGGTGATTTTCGCATTTTTTTCGATTTTTGTAACGCTCGAAGTGTTACCATTTTTCACAACTAAAAAATGGCTATGTGCTTTTGAGCTAAGTTGTGGCTGATGAGAGATGGCAAAAATTTGGTAAAAATTTGAAATTTTCACCAAAACATCAGCGATACTCATCGCCTCTTTTCCGCTTAAATTTGCATCAATTTCATCTAAAATTATAACGCCTTCGCCGATATTGCAAATCTCACAATCACTCGCTATAAAGGCGAGTTTGAGGCGATTTAGCTCGCCACTACTTAGATTTTTTAACGTCGTTTCATTGCCTTTTATTTCGCACTCATCACTACCTAAAATATCTGGGGTTTTTGGTTTTAAATTTAAAGAAATTTCTCCCATGTAGAGATTTTTTAAATATTTATTAAGAATAGTTTCAAATTTTTGTTTTACAGCACTTCTACTCGCAGAAATTTGAGCGCAATTTTGGGAAATTTCGCTAGAAATTTGCTCAAATTTCGCGCTTAATTCATCAATTTTATCATCGATTTGTTCTAGTCCTTCTAGCTCTTTTTTACGCTGATTTAAAGCGTCTAAAGCACCCTCTTCACTACCATACCTACGCACTATGTAATTTAAATTTTCAATACGATTTAGTACCTCTTCAATATCTATATTATCTAGCTCATCAAGACGCAAATTCTCTAAAATTTGGCGCAACTCATTCATACAATCATTAAAAAATCCGCTATCAATTTCGCTGATATTTAGCGCATCATTTACACTTTTTTCAAGCGCAAAAATTCGCTCCGCATTAGCCCACGCAGAAGCGATTTTATCGCGTTTGCTAAGGCGTTTTTTCACTGCCAAAAGCTCTTCAAATTCACCCTGTTTTGGCGCGATTTTTTCTATTTTATCTATCTCAAATTTAGCAAATTCTTTTAGCTCGTCTGTTTTTTTTGATTGCTCTTTTAAATTTGCTAGTTCTCGTTTGATCTGCAAAAATTCGCTAAATTTCAAGCTGTAATTTTGCAAAAATTCGCCAAATTTTGGCTCATCTTTCATCACAAGCGCATCTAAAATACGCAAAATTTTCTCATTACTAAACTCATCATCGCTCTTTGCACCAAGATAGCGAATATGACGCGCGCAAATCAAAGCGAGATTTTTTTTCGCGATTGATTGGTTATTTAAAAAATAGCGCGCGGATTTATCTTTACTAAATTTAAACGTATTAATCTCTTCGTTTTCTATACCAAATTCTTGCATATCAAAGGCAAAATCAACATCAGCCTCAACGCTTTTTGCCTCACTCTCTTTTATCCCAAATGGCGATAAAATCGCACTCATCAGCACAGATTTTCCAGCTCCTGAAACGCCTGTAAATACGCTAAGCCCAGGGCTAAATTTCAACTCCAAATCGCCAAAAAGTTGATGATTTTTGATAAAAATGCGCTCTATCATACTCTACCTCCGTCAAATCCCCAATTAAGCTTCATTCGCAAAATATCAAAATAATCCGCATCTTTTCGGCGAATCAAATTTGTTCTGATATAACTTATTTTAATATGTATAGTTTCGCCCACTTCTAAATTTCTCACATCTTGCCCATCAATCGTGCAGACAATGCGCCTTGGGCTATTGTTTTTAAAGCTAACGACATATTTTTTAGGCAGTATCAAAGGGCGTTGTGTGAGCGAATGCGGACAAATCGGCGTAACACAAAAAACACTACTCATAGGATATATAATAGGACCATTTGCACTCATATTATACGCCGTAGAGCCCATAGCTGAGCTTACAATAATCCCATCGCCTAAGTATGTATTAAAAAATTTATCATTTAAATAGCCATCGATTTTTGCCATCGGCGCAGCTGTTTCGCGCGATAAAACTACATCATTAAAGGCGACGAAATTTTCACATTTTTCGCCATTATCAAACGAAATTTCTAGCATCAACGGGCGATTTATCTCATAATTTCCATTTAAAAATTCATCAAAAAATTTCTCACACTCATCTAATTTTACATCCGTCAAAAAGCCCAAATTTCCAGCGTAGATACCTATAATATATGCGTTTTTAAGCGCAAGACGGCGCGAAATAGAGATAAGCGTGCCATCGCCGCCACAGCTAATGATAACGTTTGTTTTAAGCAAAATCTCACTAATTTCATGCGTTTTAAAACCAGTCTCAAAATGCCCTTTAATAAACAAAACACCAATATTTTTACGCGCAAAATAATTCACTATTTTTTCGATGCCTTCTGCGCTTTTTGCCACCAAACCGACAAATTTTAGATTTTTATGTATATTTTCCATGGGCGCGATTTTATTTAAAATTAGCTTTGTAAAAGCAAAATTTGAATATAATCGGGCTTTTTTATTTTGTAAATTTTAGAAAGGATTAAAATTTGAGAACTCATTATTGCACTGATTTGGGCAAAAACGACATCGGCGCGCAGGTACAAATTTGCGGTTGGGTCAATTCATATCGCGATCATGGAGGCGTAATTTTCATAGATTTACGCGATAAAAGCGGACTTTTGCAACTTGTTTGTGATCCAAAAGAGAGCGAAAAAGCATACAAAATCGCTAACGAAGTGCGAAGCGAATTTGTTTTAAGAGCAAAAGGAAAAATTAGAGCGCGTGGTGAAGGTTTGGTAAATCCAAAGCTAAAAACAGGCGAAATTGAAGTCGTTGTTGATGAATTAATTATCGAAAACCCGTCTGCGCCACTACCTTTTGTTATCGGAGACAAGGACGTCGGAGAAGAAATTCGCCTAAAATATCGCTATTTAGATTTAAGAACGAGCGAAAATTTCGCCAAATTTGCTTTGCGCTCAAAAGCGGCACTAGCTGCGCGAAATTCGCTTGATAAAATGGGCTTTACTGAGGTAGAAACGCCGATTTTAACACGCGCCACACCAGAAGGCGCAAGAGATTATTTAGTGCCAAGCCGCGTGCATAATGGCGAATTTTACGCGCTTCCACAAAGCCCACAGCTTTTCAAACAGCTTTTAATGTGCGCTGGTTTTGATAAATATTTTCAGATCGCAAAGTGTTTTAGAGATGAGGATTTGCGCGCCGATCGCCAGCCAGAATTCACGCAAATAGACGTTGAAATGAGCTTTTGCGAGCAACGTGATGTAATGGACGTATGCGAAAATTTGCTAAAAGATATATTTAGCGCGTGCGGATTTGAGATAAAAACGCCATTTCGCGTGATGGATTATCGCGACGCGACTGAAAATTATGGCTCAGATAAGCCTGATTTGCGATTTGATATGCCATTAATCGACGTGCTTGATATTTTTGCAACTTCAAATAATGAAATATTCTCAGCCCCTGCAAAAGACCCAAAACGCAACCGCGCAAAAGCGATAGTCGTAAAAGGTGGAGACAAAATTTTTAGCAAACGTCAAATGGTGAAATTTGAGGATTTTGTTCGCAAATTTGGAGCAAAAGGGTTGGCGTTTTTTCAAGTTAAAGACCCAACACAAACAGCAGGTCAAGAAAACTGCGTAAATTTCGATGGAATTTCTTGCAAAGGACCGCTTGTTAAATTTTTTGACGAAAATGCGCTCAGAGAGCTTAGAAAACGCGGAAATTTAGAGATTGGCGATGTTATATTTTTCGGCGTTGGCAAGAAAAAAATCGTGCTAGATTATATGGGGCGATTTAGAATTTTCTTAGCAAACGAACTAAATTTGATAGATGAAAACCGCTTGGAATTTTTATGGGTAGTTGATTTTCCGATGTTTGAAGAAAATGACGACGGAAGTTATTCAGCTATGCATCATCCATTCACAATGCCAAAAAATATCGACGAGCCAGACTTAGATGATATCATCTCAATCGCGCATGATGTGGTGTTAAATGGCGTTGAGCTTGGTGGTGGAAGTATCCGTATCCACAAAGATGAAATTCAACAAAAAGTCTTTAAATTGCTTAAAATTTCACCAGAAGAACAACGTGAAAAATTTGGATTTTTACTTGACGCTTTAAGCTTTGGAGCACCAGCACACGGGGGATTTGCGATAGGTTTTGATAGATTGATGATGATTGTTAGCAAAAGCGATAGCATTCGCGATGTGATCGCATTCCCAAAAACTCAGCGCGCGACTTGCCCGATGACAAAAGCCCCTAGTGAAGTAAATTTAGAGCAATTAAGAGAGCTTGGAATTAGAGTTCATAAAAAGGAGGAGAGATGAAAAATTTATTTTTAATTATCGGTGCGCCAGGTTCTGGCAAGACAACGGATGCTAGTTTAATCGCCGAGCAAGATGCCAAATTTGCTCACTTTTCCACAGGAGATCTACTTCGCGCAGAGGTTGCTAGCGGGAGCAAGCTAGGCAAACAAATAGATGGATTTATTTCAAAAGGAAATTTAGTTCCATTACAAATCGTCGTAAAAACAATAATCAGCGCGATTAATGGTTGCGAAAAGAGCCAAATTTTAATCGATGGCTATCCACGAAGTGTAGAGCAAATGGACGAGTTAGATAGCGTTTTAAAAGCGCAAAATGAGATTATTCTTCGCGCTGTAATTGAGGTAGAAGTCAGCGAAAACACGGCGCGCGAACGCGTTTTAGGTAGAGCGCGTGGGGCTGATGATAATGTAGAGGTTTTTAACAACAGAATGCGCGTATTTAGCGAGCCATTAGAGCAAATTCACAAATTTTATGGCGAGAAAAATTTATTACAAAAAATCGACGGCGAACGCACAATCGAAGTAATCGTCGCCGATATGAAAAATTTAATTGAAAATTTAATAAAAGGATAAAAAATGGATATTTCAAAAATAAAAGTCGGTCAAAACCCAGATAAAATCAACGCCGTAATCGAGATCCCTTATGGATCAAACATAAAATACGAAATCGATAAAGAAAGTGGCGCAGTGTGCGTAGATCGCGTGCTATATGGCGCGATGTTTTACCCTGCAAATTACGGCTTCGTGCCAAATACATTAGCAGATGATGGCGATCCAGTGGATATTTTGGTGCTAAATGAGTATCCGCTTCAAGCAGGTAGCGTAATCCCATGCCGTCTAATCGGCGTTTTAATAATGGAAGATGAAAGCGGCATGGATGAAAAGCTACTAGCTGTGCCAGTTAGCAAGATTGATCCGCGATTTGACGCGATTAAAACTTACAAAGATCTCCCTGTGGCAACACTAAATAAGATCAAAAATTTCTTTGAAACATATAAGACACTAGAGCCAAATAAGTGGGTCAAAGTAAAAGATTTTCAATGCGAAAATTGCGCAAAAGAGATCTTAGAAAAAGCTATTAAAAACTACAAATAATCTATCTTTTTATAATTTCGCCAAATTTGGCGAAATTTATATTTCATCAAATTTAATAAATTCCATCAAAGTTTCAATCAATTCTAAAATCACATATCATATTTCTTACATTAATATATTTTGATACAAATATATTAATTATTAAAATTTGCCAAGTTTGAATTTTAATTTTCCTACTTAAACAGCCTATTCTAGGTAAAAATTTCACGCATAATAAAAAATTTGTTTGTATTTTGTATATAAAAATATAATATTCAGTATCATATTTTAATTTATTTTAAATAATTTATGAATATAATGCGCGCTTTTTGTTACATAATTTTTATTCAAAGGAGAAATTATAAAGTGAATTTTACCAAATTTAGTTTTTCTATACTTTGCGCCACTCTCATCTATGCAGAAGATTCAGTGCAATTAGATTCAATCGACGTTCAAGGAGTCGCGCTAAAAGCTGATAAACAAGTTTTCAAACAGGCAAAAGCCGTAAGCGCAAGAGAGGATATTTCTAATTCCACACAAAATTTAGACAATATCATTAGGACAATCCCAGGAGCTTTTACAAATCAAGACAAATCCACAGGCACAATCGCACCAAATATCAGAGGTGGAGCTGGGCTTGGACGCGTAAATACGATGATTGATGGGGTCACACAGACGTTTTATTCATCGGGTGTTGATGATGGCAAAAGCGGTGGCACATCGCAATTTGGAGCGACGATCGATCCTAGCTTTATAGCGGGAGTAGATGTGGAACGGGGTAGTTTTAGCGGACGAAACGGAATAAACTCGCTAATGGGATCGGTAAATTTTAGGACGCTTGGCATCGATGATATCATTAAAGATGATAGCAATTTCGGATTTATAACTAAATTTCAAGCCGGAAATAACGCATATAAAAGTAACTGGATGGGCGCACTCGCAGGAAAAGAGAAATTTGAGAGTGGCGGACAGCTTGGCGTAGTTGTCGGATATGGTATGAGAGATGTATCGCAAGATTACAAAGCCGGCGGTGGCGTAAAGATAGAAGATATAAATAAAGATGAGCTAGATAGAGCATATAAAGAGTGGCTCAAAGATAAGATATTTTTTCACTATAATCCATGGCCAAAAGGCGAAACGAGAAAAAAACGAGAATGCTATGAATGGAATGGAGAAAAATATTGCTACAAAATTCCAAGACAAGGTAGTGGTTCATTAGAAGAATTTATAAAAGATAACGACTACGGAAAAGATGGCGAAGAGTGGAAAGAGCAAACCGCAGCTCTAGATACAAAGCCATTTGATCCACAAAAACTAAAACAAAAGATCAAAAGCAATATGGTAAAGGTTGAATTTTTAAACGATAACAATATGCTAAATTTATCATTTAGAAATTTAGAGAATAAAATTTGGAGCAGAAAAATCGATAGCAAAAGCTATCAGTTAAACTACACCTACACAAACAATGCAAACATGGATCTAAATTTTATCGCTGCTTTTAACGACACAAAACAGCTCTATAAAGCTGGTGCAGAAATTTCAGGTAAAGAGCTAATTGATGATATCAAAACTAAAAATAGATCCGCTAGCTTTGATGTGAGTGACACCTTTAGAAACGAGATAAAAGATGCGCAAATCGAGACCACAATAGGACTAAATAAACAAAATGTCTCTTATTCAAAAAATAGACACCCATATGAGATTATATGGTTTGATGATTACGCAGAGAGATTAAGAAAAGGTAAAAATACAAAAGAGGAGCTACTTAAAGGTTTGCTTGAAGATCCAGATCCGTATATATTTGGAGATTATAGAAAGTTAGAGCCAGATGGTGCTATGCATGGCTTTAGAGCAAACACATTTCAACCAGATGGAAAACAAGACTTTTTTAGTATCTACGCAAATAACTCAGTGCAAAAAGATATTTATAGACTAGATTTTAGTATAAACTCACTCAAATACAACTACCAAGGCAAATACTCAAAATGTGTCGAAGAGGGAAGTTGCACTGATGGTGAAATTTGGGTAGATGATACAGGCAAAAGAACAGCCATAAACTATTCTGGTGCATTTTCAGCTGAAATTCACGATCTTTTTATGCCGTTTATTAGCTACTCAAAAAGCGAAAGAGTACCTAATATTCAAGAGCTATATTTCTCACAACAAACAATACACGGCATCCAAAATGGTTTAAAAAATGAAAAAGCCAAAACTTGGCAACTAGGATTTAACGGCTTTAAAAGTGATTTATTGAAAAATGGCGATGTTTTTGGATTTAAGACACTTTATTATAATACAAAGATAAAAAATTACATTCACACAGTTGCAATACCAAGAATAGGCGATAGCGATGATCCAGATTATCAACCATTTCCGCATTTGGAATTTAACAATTATGATAGAGTAGTAAAAAAACGCGGTATTGAGGTTGAATTTACATATGATGGCGGATTTTTCTATACAAATTTAGCCTACTCAAGACAATTCACAACCCAACCGACTTCATTTTCTGACGTAAGCGGAGGCGTTATCCCACTACCACCAGCAAGAGAGCTATTTTTAACAGGTCATGGGATAAGCAGAGTTAGCGAACTACCAAAAGATTACGGATTTTTAGACACTGGGTTTAGATTTTTTGGAGAAAAATTAATATTGGGAAATAAAATAAAATATTATGGTCCAAGCAAAAAAGCGGTATATAAAGATGAAGAAAATCTACCTATAATGCCAGAACACACTAGAAAACAAAAATTCATCAGATACACAGAGACTATCGAAAAACAGCCACTAATTTACGATATGTATGTAAGCTATGAGCCGATAAAAAATCTAACAATAAAAGCTGAAGTGCAAAATGTGTTTGATAAAAAATATATCGATCCGCTTGATTCAAATAACGACGCAGCGTCTCAAAGAACATACAGTATGATAAATGGCGAAAGGACTTTCTTAAATAACTTCGCAAGAGGTCGCACGGCGGTTTTGAGCTTGAGTTATAGATATTAAAATTTAGATATAACGCCTTGGCGTCGCACTCTAAATACAAATTTGGTTTTGATGATTTTATTAAAACCAAATTTGCTTTTTGGGCACAAGTAAAATCTTTAATACAAGAGCGATGTTGCAAGCGAAAATAAACCGCCCTCGCGTTTAAAATACTTAGCGATTAAAGCGCAAAATTAAGCTCAACTATTTGAAATTTAACAGCACATATTTGGCTCATGTTGTAAATTCATCAGCAAATTTAAATAACAAAGGCTAATTATTGAGCTATAAGTTGCGCCAAAATAAGAGCCGCATTCCATAAATCCACATGGCATAAAAGTCGCATTTGCGCGATTTATCTAGCTTTATCGCAGTAAAATTTAAAAACAAAACCCGCACAAAGCAAATTTAAAATCATTACTCTAGCAAAAACTCGCACGCCCTATTTTCGACAATCTATCACGCAAAATACTTTTATTCACCCACAAATTTCTAGCCACCTGAGTAGCTTTATCAAGCGCACTTCGTTTGCAAAAATCACAATCGAAGGTGTTGCGTTTGATTGTGCTTTGTTTTACTTGCAAGTCCATTTTGCACCCGCATACTTTTGCTCTTATCATTTATACATTTTAATGTTATTAAATTTCCATAAAAACAGCTGCGATTTTGCCACTCAATCTAGCTTATTATTTACAAATAATAAGTAGCTAAAAAACGGGCAAAAATTGGCTAAATTTGGTAAGTTTGAAGGCTAAAAATTACTGCCTGACAAAGTTAAATTTAAGAGTAATTCAAGCTTTAAACAGCTCGCGCAAAAACTTTAAAAACACTTTTTGAACGTGTTTATTAAAAAATTTGGATCAAATTTGATTTGAATAAAATGTTAGCAAAGTGAGCATATTTGAATTAATATTTGCAAAACCGGCGTAATAATGGGCTTGTCATATTTTTACACAATTTAGATGTTTTAGAAAAAATGATGTTTAATTTTTAAGTTATAAATTAGCGCCAAAACCAAGAAAAATTACAAAAATAATTAAAGATAAGCTCTATTTTTGTTGTATTTTGAAAAACTTATTTGAAAAATTTATATAAATTTCACTATTTTTAAAATTTACAATGATGTTTTTTAAAATCTAAAGCTAACTCATTTTAAATAAATTTCACCGTGTTTAAAAGCTACTTTCCAAGACAAAAATGGCTAAACATCTCATCTAAAATTTCATCGCGCTCAAATTTCCGTGTGATTTTTGAAATACCCTCAATCGCTTCATTTAGTTCATAAGCAAATAGTTCTAATTCGCTCTCGCTAAGTAAATTTATAGCCCTTTCTAAGGCATTTTGCGCGATTTCACATGAGCGGATTTCATGCTCTGCACTTAACATCAAGCCATCATAATTTTGCGAATTTAAATAGCCCTCTAGCGCATCTATAATCGGCGAAACAGAACTTTTTGCGCTAATTTCTATCGGTTTGGCGCATAAATTTTGCGCATTTTCTTCAAGATTTAAATTTGCGTCGTCTTTTTTGTGGTGATTTGCGAATAAATTTGGATTAGCACGAGCTGTATTTTTGCACTCAATTTTGCCAAATTTAAGGTCATTTTTGATACCCAAATCGCACTTATTAAGCACAAAAAAAAGCTTTTTATCGCAATTTTTACAAATTTGCATAATCTTTTCATCGTCGCTATCGCTTGGCTTAGAAGCATCAAAAATAGCCAAAACAATATCCGCTTTTTCTACTGCGCGAAACGAATTTTCAATGCCAATTTTTTCGATTTTATCTTTACTTTCGCGAATTCCAGCTGTGTCAATTATGCGCACTAGATGCGTCCCTAGGCGCAAATTTTCCTCTATTGTATCGCGCGTAGTCCCAGCAACATCGCTAATAATCGCGCGATTTTCATTTAAAAGCGCATTTAAAATTGAGCTTTTTCCGACATTTGGCTTACCAATAATAGCGATTTTAAAACCATCAATCAGCCCGCGACGATAGCGAGAAATTTCGACAATTTTTGCAAGTTTTTCACTATTTTCCTTTAGCATTTTTGATATTTGTTCTAAAATATCTCTGGGCAAATCCTCTTCTGCATAATCAATAGAAGTCTCGCAAAATGCGAGCGTACGAACAAGCTCAGTGCGAAGAGAACCCAAAAAAGAACCTAGCTCACCGCTAATTGTGCGAGCCAAAATTTTAGCACTATCAGCGCAACGCGAAAGGATCAAATTCGAAATCGCATTTGCTTTGGCAAGGTCCATTTTGTCGTTTAAAAACGCCCTTTTACTAAACTCTCCAGGCATCGCTAAGCGCGCACCATGGCTAACAAGCGCGTCCATAACAAGATTTGCGATAATAAAACCGCCGTGAAGCTGAAACTCCACAATATCCTCTCCCGTAAAACTATGCGGGGCTTTAAAGTAGATTACAATTGCTTCATCAATAAATTTGCCATCAATAAAAATTTGCTTAAAATGAGCGTATCTTGGGCGCAAAATTTGCGAGTGATTTGAGCTGTTTTGGTATGAAATTTGGGCTAAATTTGTATCGTCTTGTGCGTCTGGATTACTAATTAAATTTGAGCTATTTTGTGAATAGTTTTCATTTATATTGGTGTCTATTTTTTTAATATCGCAACTATTCGTAGAATTTAATGAAATTTGCCTATCTGAAAATGATTGATTTTGCTCAGATTGATTTAGATTTCGTATCTGCGAAATAAGCAGTTTTTGCGCGATTTTGAGTGCATTTTTGCCACTTAATCGCACAATTGCTACAGAACCTACGCCATGAGCAGTAGCTGGAGCAACAATCGTATCTAACGCGCTCATCTTAACTCTTTTTGCATGGATTTTAAACTATAAATTTGAGTCAAATTTACTATTTTTTGCATTTTATTTAGACACCAAAATGGCAAATTACATATAAATTCCAAAATAATTTTCATCAATTTTTGGTAATATTGAGTCCAAATTTTAACAAAATTTAATCGCGCAAAAATATCTGAAACTATCTTATTTAAAATCATTAACAACGACAAATTTCCCATTTTTGCCACTTTTTACACCGACATATTTTTTTGGAAATTTAGCACGAAGTTGCTCTAAAGCAATTTTAATTAAAACGCCATCAAGTGGCTTTGTAAAACCCTTTCCATCGGCTTCAACGCGTTCAATAATATCTTTTAAATAAGCGCTCATCATACTCTCTTGATTTTTTAAAAATTGACCAACTTCAAAACGCACAAGCAGGCCAAATTTTAGATTAATCCAGTTAAAAAGCAGGTAAGAAAATGCCTTATAACGACAACCATCTCGCCCAATAACAAGCGCAGCATCAGCACCATCAATCTTAATAAAAATAGTTTTATTATCGTATTTTGTCACTTCAAATTTATCAATTTCAAAACAACTACTCTTAAAAAGCAACTCAACTCCATTTTGAATTTGTGGCAAAATTTCATCAAAATTTAGTGTTTTTTTATGATAATAGCCTTCGTTTTCGTGACTATGATTTTGATTTTTTTGTTGAGAAAATTGCGATGAATGAGCTACAGATTCACCATCGTTACTTTGTTTTTGTCTATTAAAATTTAATTGATTGTGAGATTTTTTTGTTTGAAACTTATTTAAGCCATCAAATTCACAAATTTTATCAGCAACTTCATCTTGTCTCATCGTGGTCAAATCTTGTGAATTACCGAAATTTTCGCGCTTTTGTGATGACTTTTCCACCTCAATTATTGCATTTTTTTTAAAAAAACCCAAAAAACCAGATGATGGTTTTTGGATAATTTCAATCTCTACATCAATAACAGAACAATCCAAATTTTGTGCAGCTTGCGAGATCGCATCTTGTAAGGTTGGCGCTTCTACTCTCATTTTGCGCTCTTTTTATTCTCTGTTTTTTTGCCATTTTCAGCGCGTTTTTCAGCAATTTCTTCGGCTTTTTGTCTTGCAAAAATTTTATTAACAAAATATTGTTGCACAACAGAGGCAAAGTTATTAACAGACCAATAAAGCGTAAGTCCAGCTGGAAAACTCATAAATATAAAGAAAAATATTACAGGTAAAAATTTCATGATTTTTTCTTGCATCGGATCGGTAAAATTTGTCGGCGTAATACGCTGTTGAATAAACATCAACACACTCATAGCTATCGGCAAAATATAATATGGATCTTTTTGCGCTAAATCGTGAATCCACATCGCCCATTCAGCCTTATTTAACTCAATGGAATTTAACAAAACGCGATAAATAGAGAAAAATATTGGGATTTGAATTAATATTGGCAGACATCCGCCCATCGGATTTGCGCCACTTTTTTTATAAAGTTCCATCATATTTATACGTAATTTTTCTGGGTTATCTTTATATTTTTCTTGAAGCTCTTTCATTTTTGGCGCAATATCTTTTAACTTATTCATCGAAACCATGCCCTTATATGTAAGTGGAGCAAGCAATATGCGAATTAACAATGTTATTATTACTATCGCCCAGCCCCAGTTACCAACCCAGCCATGCAGATGATAAAGTGCCCAAAACATCGGCTTTGCAATAAAACTAAACCAACCATATTCAATAACATCTATCAATCTCTCGTCAACCGCTTTAAGATTATCGTAATTTTTTGCGCCCATATAGCCAGTTATTTTATAATTGCCACTTGCTTTTACAAAAATTTGGATATTTTTCTCTTTGTCTTCGCTTAAAATCACATCCATTTGTTTATCAAAATCATAAAGAAAATTTGCATAATAGCGATCAAATGCAGAAGCGATTGAAATTTGATCAAAGTCTTTTTCATTTAAATCCCCATCATCAATCACTTCTAATGTGGTTTTATTCTCTTTATTTTTTTGCAACAGCGCACCATGAACTGTGTATGCATCTACAGCCACATCGGGTCTAGCTCCTGGCGTTAGAAAATATTCAACACTTTTGCTCAAATTTACACTCATCTCATACTTACCGTTTTGATAAAAAATTATGCGTTTTTCTACACTTAAATCACCTAAATTTTGCGTAAGTGTAACCTCAGCACTATCGCCAGTAATTTCGATATTTTGCGCCGATGCGCTGTATTTTGTATTAAAAGCAAGCGAATTTAGATTTGAATCAGCAAAGCGAATTTGCAATGGTTTTAAATCGCTTTTTTGATCTATTAAATCAACATTTTCACCATTTTGATCTTGATAATTTGCAAGTTTATATGAGATAATTTGCCCAAAATCATCAATTAAAGCCGTAAAATTTAGACCTTTTATTTTTACTAGCACTCTACTTTCATCAATTTTATTAATTGGTGCATTTGCAACTTTTGTAATTTGATTTGGAGTTGAATTTAGCGTAGGAGCGCTTGGATTTTTAGCATTACTCATTTGCCCATTTTGCACACTAGAATTTACATCTAGGTTGCGAAATTTAGATAAATAAAGCTTATCATAAGCAATAAAAAACACAAATGCCAAAACAATAGCTATAAACATTCTTTGCTGTGCTGAAAATTTTTCCACTTATTTTCCTTTTATAGTTTTTACAACAAAATAACCGCCATTTTTATGCGGAATAAACCACACCTTTGGCGTGAATTTGGATACAAAATTTAAATTAGTTTTTGAAAGAATTCCTGTATTTTCAAATTTAATTTTAACAATCGGATGATCAACACCGCCACAAAAAAACTGATTACAACGCAAAATACGCCTTGTTCCACTAAAAATCGCGCGACAAAATCCATCATATCGCAAACAAAGTGCGCAATATTCAGAACATGTAGGATAATAGCGACAACTTTTTGGCGACAAAGGTGAGATAAAAAGCTGATAAAATCTAATAACTTTTATAAAAATTTTACTCATTTTAAAGCATCAATCTTTTTAAAAGACCATTTTAAATTATTTTCAAATTTAGCAAAATTTAGATCATTGACGCCATTTTTTGCGACAATCACATAAATACCAGACTTTACTGCGTTATTAAGATCCAAAAAGGCGGCTCTAATGCGCCTTTTTGCGCGATTTCTAGCCACTGCATTTCCGATTTTCTTACTTGCTACAACAGCAAATTTATTCGTTTTATCTGCTAAAAAATAGACAACAGCACCATCGCAATGCCATTTTTTAGCTACGCAATATATCTTTTGAAATTCTTTAGAACTGCTTAATGTTACAAATTTTGTCATACAGACAATTTTTTTCTGCCTTTTGCACGTCTTGCATTGATTATTCTGCGACCATTTTTTGTCTTCATTCTTACACGAAAGCCGTGTGTGCGTTTGCGTGGTGTTGTGTGAGGTTGATATGTTCTTTTCATTGAAAATTCCCTTAAAAAATAATTTGGAAACGGGATTTTAGCCAATGATTACTTAAAATTAGTTTTATTTTTTATCTAAATTTGTTGCAAAATGGTGTAATTTTACATTATAATAAACGCCTTTAAAAATCAACATTAAGGATAAAAAATGAGTAAATTTTTAGGAATTTATCTATTTTTACTATCAGTTTTAATCGGTTTTGAGCTGTTTGCTGGTATCGCTGTCGCACCTGCCATATTTCATCCTGAAAACAGCGTGGGCGCAGGTGTTTTATCACAGTTTCAAAGTGGTCAAATTATGAGTGGGATTTTTATTAAGATGAATAAATTTTTGCTGATTGTTAGCATTTTAAGTTTTCTTTTTGAGATGATAAATTTTGCAAATAACAAAGCGCAGAAATTTAACATTAAATTTTCTACGATTATGATAGCGATGATTAATTTGCTTCTTGCTCTTGCGTTTATTTTATACTTTACTGATTACATTTTAAATGCCCAATCTATCGGTGTTAGCGCGATACAAACAGATGAATTTAGACAAATTCACAGCGCAAGCGAGCTGTGTATAAAAATACTTTTGGTTTTGCAAGTTATACTATTTTTCATCAAATTTCAAACAATAAAAATGGCAAAAAGCGATGAAATTTAGAATTTATTATGATGATACAGACGCACAAGGCATAGTTTATCACGCAAATTTTTTGAAATTTTGCGAACGCGCTAGAAGCGAAATATTTTTTGCAAATGGAGTTATTTTTGAGCCAAATTCTCACTTTGTAGTCTCAAAAATTACCGCAAATTTTATAAAACCAGCATTTTTAGGCGATATTATTGATGTAAAAACCAGCCTAAAAACCCTAAAAAAGGCGAGTGTGATTTTAGAACAATCAATTTTTAAAAATGAAATGTTGATTTTTAAGGCAGAAATTAGCGTGGCGTTTTTAAAAGATAAGAAAATCGCAAAAATCGATGAAAAAATGGTGGAAATTATGCATAATTTTGGCGAAATTTAGTTATTTTTTGTCAAATTCACACATTCACACACAAAACTACAAATCTCACAAAAATCCCAACTATCTACTTTTCAGAAAATCTTAGAGGGTACAATAGCCGACTTTTATTTTAATTTTAAGGAGAAGCGATGAGAAATTTCATCAAAATCGCCGTTTAGCGTGCGCTATTTCAAGTTTTGCACTATCTGATGTATCGGCGTAGAAGGTGGCTTTTATTTAATTCCCAAATAAGCGGTGATAGTGGCGCAAAAATAAAAGGCAAAGCACCAAATTTGGCATAAAAGGCGGATACGCTTGGGATGAGGCTCGCGCTTATGTTCAATATAATCATGTTTTTAAAGCAAAGAAAACATTCAACATATATGAAAAAGATTACGAGGTTAAATGGAATAATGATGAGTTTTTAATCGGAGCGGACTGGACGCCTGCGATAAATGATAGCGCAAAATTGGTGGTTGGCGTATATACAGGGGCATCTAGATTAAATGCAAAAGACGGCAGTAAAGAATATGATACTGGATGGCTATTCGGTGGCAAATTAGGCGCAATTGTATCAATGAACGATAATTTGGAGTTTGAAGGCGGCTTAAAAGCTGATAAAACTTTTGGCTATGAATATGGCTTGGAACAAAACAAATTCGGTGCATATACTAGTTTGAATTTTAAATTCTAAATTTAGTTAGGGGCTAAAAATGAGAAAAATTGGCTTGTTTTTGTGTTTGACTTTAGCTATTTTTATCTTTAGTGGTTGCGCAGCAAGAACTACAAATGCTCAGATTTTTCAGCCAAATGCGAGCTTTAAAACAGCAAAAGCTCAATATGGCGAAGGGGTTTTAGCCAACGCCTACAAGAAAAAATTACAAAGCAATTAATATTAAATCAAATCCCTATTGGAGATGATTTGTTGATTATTTGCAATTTTCGTTTTGGCAGATGGCTGTTTCCTGGGCTTGGGCGCGGAGATAGTGTCGCAGAAGTTGCATTGCAGGATAAAAACGGGCAAAAAGTCATGACTTTTATGGTCTATGATAAAATTAACGGCGGTATGTTTGGCGGAAATAGCGATGTCATGATAACAAATACAGCCACAAATATCGTGCGCGAAGTCTATTATTTTACGCATAAAAAAAATTAAACTACTTAAAAAATATCCATTAGCGAGGAGTTAACCAAAGATTTTCAAAAATCATTAAAAACAAAAGACAATCAGCGATATTTGCGATAAAAAGCTCAAATTTATTTAAATCATATGTTTACAGCCTAAGCACAAGTAAAAAATAATAAGGATAAAAAATAAGCAGTCTTTTAAATGTCAAAAACTCTAAAAGACGAAAATTTCGATATTTGCTTTTGAAAATACAACTCAAATAAAAAATATCAACACAAAGCCAAACAATGCAAAACTCAAACCAAAGCAAATTTAGCTAGCAACATTAAAGCTTACAACGCTAATTCAAACCAACAACGCAAACAAAGCACAAAACAAAAGCTTTTTAAAAAATTTACAACACAAAAATAAAAGCTTTTTTATAAATTTCAATTAAAAAACCGAAATTGAGTAAGAATTTAAGATTAAATTTGACTAGAAATTTGATTTTCGTTATGTAACAAATGCGGCGTAAATTTGGCTAAAAATTCAAAACCCAGCGCGATTTTAATTCAATCTAAATTTAGTTCAAATTTTAACCCATTTTCAAAGTTATGCTTAGAATTTATCGCTTTTTCTAAATACAACACATTAATGAAATTATTTGTTGCACTTATTTTAAAGCAAATTTTCAAAACTAATTAAAGGCTTAAACCAGCTTGCGCAAAGATTTTAAAAACGCTTTTTTAAACGAGTTTGTTTTTAAAAAATGTATAAAAAGCAAAAGAAATTAGGTTAAATTTGCTTTGAATGAATATTTGCAAAGTGAGCAAATTTAAATTAATATTTACACAAAACAGGCGCGATAATAAGCTAATAAGCCAGAGCTACTATTGGGATTGTTTTTACGATTTAGATGTTTTAAAGATTTGCGGACATTTAACTAAGAGTTATAAAAACAGCACCAAAAATAAATCAAATTTCAAGATAAAAAATACAAATAGCTATCCACTAAATTCACAAAAACAATTAAAGATGAGCTCTGTTTTTGTTGGGTTTTGAAAACTTAAGACAAATAAAAAAATTCAGCTATTTTGTTCTAAAAAATTCAAAAAATAGATCACCAACAATCAAAACAGCATTTAAAATAGCAAACTTAAATGTGATACCAAAACTACACAAGAAATTTTGATTAAAAATTTAAACCTACAATGCACCGATTTTACAAACGACTTTATAGTAAATTTTCACCATGAACCCGCGTCATTTAACTTAAACATCGCACAATCTCACCCATAAAATGGGCAAGATTTATAGTTTAAAACGCTGGAATTATCGCACCACCATATTTTTTTTCGATAAATTCGCGCACTGTTTGTGATGTCAAAGCCTCATCAAGCGCCTTTATCTTTTTACTATTTTCATCACCACTTCGCACGACGACGATATTTGCATACGGACTATCCTTGCTCTCGATCGCAAGCGCGTCTTTTGTCGGATTAAGTCCTGCATTAAAGGCGAAATTTGTATTAATCACCGAAATATCACAATCATCTAAAACGCGCGGTAAAGATGCGCCTTCAAGCTCTACAAATTCCAAATTTAATGGATTTTTTGTTATATCTAGCGGAGTTTTTAATGCACCATCGCCAAGCTCAATCAGCCCTGCCGCCGCTAAAACATCAAGTGCACGTGACTCATTTGTTGGGTCGTTTGGTATCGTAACTTTTGCGCCATTTTTTAGCTCTTTTAGTGACTTTATTTTTTTACTATAAACGCCCATTGGCTCAAGATGAACAGATACCGTCGCAACTAAATTTGTGCCTTTGTTTTTGTTAAATTCCTCTAAATATGGCTTGTGTTGATAGAAATTTGCATCTAATTCGCCTTCTGCTGTAGCGACATTTGGCACGACATAATCGTTAAATTCTTTAATCTCTAAATCAAAACCTTTTTTTGCCAAATCACCTTTTATAGCTTCTAAAATTTCAGCGTGAGGCACTGGCGTAGCACCGACAATTATCTTCTCACCAGCGAATGCATTTGAACAAAGCGCACATGCTAACATAAATGAAACAAAATTTCTTTTCATTTCTTAATCCTTTCTTAAAAAATGCGCGATTATACAAAAAAAACTCAAATTTTGCACCGAAATTTGACTAAATTTAACTATAATCGCGCACCAATAGACAAAAAATGTATAAAAATACATAAAGGAGCAGTTTTTGAAAAGTTTGATTTTGACGATTTTGGTGCTGATTATTGGCTTTTACTACTATTCGGCGAGCTTTGCGGTTACGATTTTAGCGATCTCTTTTTTAATTTTTTTTCACGAGCTTGGGCATTTTTTGGCAGCGCGTAGCATTGGAGTGAGTGTTACGACATTTAGCGTGGGTTTTGGCAAGACGATAATCTCAAAAAAAATCGGCGAAACTGAGTATAGATTAAGCGCGGTTCCGCTTGGTGGATATGTGAGTCTAAAAGGGCAAGAAGATCTCGATCCCACGGCGCGTAGCGACGATGCAGATAGTTATAATTCATGTTCGCCTTTGGGGCGAATTTGGATACTTTTTGCGGGGCCGTTTTTCAATATAATTTTGGCGTTTTTAATCTACATCGCGCTCGGATTTATCGGTGTTGAGCGTCTTGCGCCTGTGGTTGGCAAAATAGCCCCAAATAGTGCGGCTCAAAAATTTGGAATCAAAACCGGCGATAAAATAGTCACGATTGATGGCGTAGAAATTCGCGAGTGGGATGATATCGCAAAAAATATTGCTTTAAAAGAGCTTGATATCGAAATTTTACGCAAAAACACCGATGAAACAGCTCAAATTTTAACACCAAATTTAGATAATAATTTAGCAATAAATCCCGCGCAAAATAACTCAAATTTAACTGCAAATCAAACCAATATTTCATCAAATTCTACGTCAAATTACTCCACTATTCATATCAAACTCACGCCGAAAATCGGCGAAAAAGAGAACATTTGGCGCGAAAAAATTCAAACTCCGCTTATTGGTATCTCTCCAACAGGCGATTTTATCACGCTTTATCACACAGGCGCTAACTCCCTAAATTTCGCGCTTAGCGAGACCTATAAAGCCTCATCGTTAATCGTTGTGGGGCTTGAAAAACTTCTAAGCGGTGCAGTCGCGATAAAAGAGATGGGCGGAATCGTCGCGATGACCGATATCACAACACGCGCAGCCGGTGTGAGTGTGAGTGTTTTGCTCTATGTGGTCGCGCTTTTATCAGTAAATTTGGGGATTTTAAACCTACTTCCAGTGCCTGTGCTAGATGGCGGACATATCGCGTTTAATCTTTATGAGCTGATTTTTCGTCGTCCGGTGCCACAAAAGCTGTTTGAAAAGGCGAGCTACGTGGGGATGGCGCTACTTTTTGCGCTGATGATTTTTACGATAATTAATGATTTTTTAAGAATGTTTGGAGTTTATAAATGAAATTTGATGAAATTTTGGCAAAAACAGCCAAATTTAACGCTCAAATTGTGGCTGTGAGTAAATACGTAGATGCGCAAGCTGTTGGTAGGCTGTTTGATGAAGGGGCGATAAATTTTGGCGAAAACCGCGTGCAAGAATTAGCCAAAAAGCGCGAAATTTTGGCTAATTTGGCGATAAATTGGCACTTTATTGGCAATTTGCAAAGCAATAAAATAAACGCTTTAATCGCGCTACGTCCGAAATTATGGCAGAGTTGCAACTCGGCAAAACTCGCCAAAGCTGTTGATTTGCGTCTAAATTATAGGCTTGATACGCTATTAGAAATCAACGTGGCTAATGAGCCTAGTAAGAGCGGGATCGACGCTAAAATCGCGGTTGAGACGTTTTTACAGATAAAATCTGAGTGTAAAAATCTCAATTTAATCGGCGTGATGAGCATCGGCGCACACACGAATGAAGCTAGCAAAATTGAGCAAAGCTTTAAGGCTACGCGCAAAATTTTTGAGACGCTTAAGCCACATGGGGCGCAAATTTGTTCGATGGGAATGAGTGATGATTATGAAATTGCGCTTGAAAATGGGTCAAATATGGTGCGTCTTGGGCGCATTTTGTTTGGCTAAAACGCGCATTTGGGTAGAAATTTAGCCAAAATCAATGATTTGAAATTTGATTTTTTATTTAGATTGCGAAAATTTAAAATGATTTTTAAAGCGAATTTTAAGCGTTGTTTTTTGAAAATAGATTTTGTTGTGAAAAATTTGATAAGAAATTTGCATACAATTATAAAAATTTTTAAAAGAGTGAAACAAGCGTTGCGATTAGCTTAAAATTTGGATAAATTTAGGTGTCCCAGCCCCAGCTTGAACAGGTTAAAAATATTTTTGTAATTTAAATTTTCTTATTTTAAACCAAATATTATGCGCTGATACTACCTGAATTTTTGTTTGAAAATTTAAATACAACAAAACTGACATATAACCCGCTTCTAAATTTAAAAAACAATCAACAAAATAACTAAAGATATCAAAATTCTATCTTTAAAGTGTGAGAAAATAGGCAAACTTAGACAAAAAACCCTAATATATTTTTAGCGCACGATGGCTGTAAAGCAGGTAAAATGCTATTAGATCTATTTTGCTAATATTGGAAACCATTCGTTTAACTTGCTCTTGACTTATTTAAACGAAACAGCAAGTTTATCTTGAATAGTAAACCTTCTCATTTAGGCAGTATTTGAAGCTAAAATTCAAGATTTATAGCAATATTTGGGAGGTTTATAATGGATAGACTAATATAGACAATCTAAATTTAAAGATATAGAAAAAAGATTTGTTAGACTCAAAAGAGTGCAGTTTTATATTTAAAATCAAAAACTACACAAAAATTTATATCACAAACTATCAAAGTCAATCAAAGAAATTTTGCTCAAGTTGTCTTGAATTAATTTTAAAATAGAGATAAATTTTTCATTTTTAATAAAACGTATATTTAAATTTCTTAATGATTTTACGCCTTTAACGCAAAAATATTTTAAATATGGTAGCTATTTAAATTTAAAAGTTTTTATTTTTGTATTGTAAAAATTTAAAAAACTGCTTACGTTTTTTGACTGGCTAGATTTATCTAATTTTGCCATTGTTAAATTGATTTTTGTCTATAAAAATTTATTTTATTATTTTGCAATCTTAAAAGCAGATATCCAAAACATCATTTAAAATATACGCACTTGTAAATTTTTTACACATCTTTCAAAGAGATAATTTCTAAACTAAATTTAAAAAACACTAGAAAAAGAATTTAGTTTTTCATGACTAAACATCATCATTTGGTTTGAAATATCATGAAAATTTATATAATAGTCTAAACAGCAAATCATCTATAGAACCAATATTTTTAACATTTTGAGTAAAATTAAGATGGAAATGACAAGAAATAAAATATTTAAGCTTAAAACAAAATGTCTTAAGCTTAAAATTTGAGATTATAAATTCTCAAATGGATTTACAACAACTTCATCGCCATTGATTACATATGGTATCAACGCTACGTGACGAGCACGTTTGATTGCTTGTTCTAACATCTCTTGATACTTTTTGCTTGTGCCTGTCAATCTGCGAGGCATAATCTTAAATCTCTCAGACAAACAATATTTTAAAAGCTGTGTGTCCTTATAATCAATATATTCAATTTTCGCTTCTGTATATCTGCAATATTTTCTAGCAAATTTTCTCTTCTCTGCCATAATTTAATCCTTTAAAATGGTATATCTTCATCGCCTTCATCGCCACTTTTTGCATATCTATCCGCATCTATGTCGATTTCAGGCAGTGCTTCTTGTTGAAATTCAGGTTTTTTATTAAAATTTGTTCTATTATATCCGCCGTTACTTGGCTGATTTTGTTGATAACCACCTTGTGAATAGCCACCATTTGATGAGTGTGAGTATCCGCTTTGTTGGGTATATCCACCATTTTGATTATAACCTTGATTTTTAGAAGCATCATTTTTACTATCCAACATCTCCATACCTTCCACTATGACACTGTGTTTTTGGCGAGATTGTCCTGTGTTTTTATCTTGCCAACTATCAAGCCTTAAGCGCCCTTCAATCATCACTTTTGAGCCCTTGTGGAGATATTGATTTGCAACCTCTGCATATTTACCGAAAAATGTAATGTCAACAAAGCAAGTTTCTTCTTGTTTTTCGCCATTTGCGCCACTGAATCTGCGTGTTACAGCAATAGCTGTTGAAGCAATAGCTAATCCCGCGCTAGAATATCTAAGCTCAACATCCCGCGTTAAATTCCCGATCAAAATTACTTTATTGAACATGTTTTAATCCTTATTTTTCGTTAACTTGCTCTTCTTTATTCTCAATCTCTGTATTTTCTTTTGGTTTTTCAGCTCTTGGTTTACGCTCTTTTGGCTTAATTGTAGTTAATTTAATACCTTTACTAAGCTTTTCCCAAACGCCGATTTCACGTTTATTTTCGTATTTAACAACCAAAAATCTAATAATATCTTCTGTAATTCTGATATTTCTAGTAAGTTCGGCAACAAGCTCGCTTGGTGCTGTAAAGTAGACAACAAAATATACGCCACGCTCATATTTTTCGATTTTATAAGCTAGCTTTCTAGTGCCCATCTCTTCTACTCTGGCGATTTGACCGCCATTTTTTGTAATGACTTCTTTTACGAAATCAACTTTTGTTTTTACTTCATCTTCAGTCAAAGTAGGCTTAACGATGAATAAAACTTCGTAATGTCTCATTTTTTCTCCTTATGGATATTTAGCTCGCTTACAAATTTGACGAGCAAGGAATTTTATTGTTAAAAAACAACGCGGGATTTTATTTTATTTTTACTTAAAATTTACTTTTGTTATCAGATAAAATTCGCTGAATTTCGAGCAGTTTTGACAACAAAAACGCGCTTTTATCCAAATTTGATTCACTTTTTATCTCAAATTCACCCTCATTTAAAAGCATAAAAATCTTATAAAAAAGCTCAAAATTAAATCTCACAGCATAGCTTTTTAGCTCATTTGCGATATTTATCGGCGGAGTATAGCCAATCGCTTTAGCAATATCCAACACGCCGTGAGTTTTGATGTAGCAATGCACCCGAAAAATACGAAAAATCGCACCATAAAACGCATTTAAAAACGCAGTTTCATTATAACCGCCGCTTTGCGTGTATGTAAAAAAGTCATCTTTAAAATCGCGCAAAGACAAAATTTTATTAAACAACTCTTCAAAACTAACTTCACTTAGCCCAAAAACGCACTCGCGCACATTCGAGACATTTAGCTCCATTTTTGCGGTGGCAAATTTATCTATTTCAGCTGCGCAAAGCGCCAAATTTCCGCCATGAATCGCATAAATTTCAAAGAGTGCATTTTGATTTGCGACCACACCATTTGCGATGCACTTCCTATTTAATAGCGTTATGACTTCGCCTGGAGAATTGGGTTTAAAAAATCGCACAAAATTTGCGCCAAATGCCTTGATAAATTCCGGCGAAACGCGCGTCCCATCTTCAAAAAGCTCAAATAAAAAGTGATTATTTTCATCGCGCTCACACTGAGATAAAAAGCTTTTAAGCTCCTTAATCTGGATAGTTTTGCTCATTTTTATATGCAAAGTATGGGAGTTGGCAAAAAGCGACCCCTCTAAATAATCGCTCAAATTTGAAAAATCATACTCATCAAAATAGACCTTTTGATACTCTTGCGCGCCCCAAAAATTCACAATCTCGCGCGCAAAAAAATCGTTTAAAAAATCATCTTCTCCACGCAAAAGCATGAAATTTCCGATGCGCCCGCTATTTAGCGCGTTTTCTAGCTCTCGTCTATACATTTAAATTTTCTTTACCACTCTTCCATAAATTTTCGCGCTAATTAAATCAACCTGTGTAATTTCAACTAAAATTTTTGTCAAAATTTCGTTTGTAAAATTTGTAATAAATATGCGTCCACCTTTGATTTTATCGTCCATTTTTGCGACGACGACGTTTTCATTTTCGCTGATATAACAACGCACATTTCGCCCCAAATTTGCCTGAGCCCAGCGCGCAAATTTACGATCGATAAAATCCCACGCTATTTTATCTGTTTCGCGCTCTAGCTCGTTTAATTTAGCGCAAATTTCGTCTAAATCTTTGCATAAATAGCGAAAATATTTCTCATCTTTGCTCAATTTTGCTTTTAAAAGTCTATGCAAAAATAGATCTGAATAGCGTCTAATTGGGCTGGTAAAATGCGTGTAATTTTCAAATCCTAGCGCGAAATGCCCTGCGCTTTTACTTCCATATTCTGCGCGACGTTGCGCCTTTATTATTAGCTTATCTACCTCTTCTCCGATACCTAAATTTCGCGCTTGAGTTTGAATTTTTGCCACCATTTTAGGCATGTCATTTTCATAAACAGCATCAATTCCAAGCACACTTAAATCATCTAAAAGCGAATATATTTTTTTCACATCAGCGCGAGTGTGATTGCGAAAAACGCCCGTTTTAAGATACTTCGCAGCACACAAATTTGCCATCAACATACAATCTTCGACGAGCTTATGCGATGGGCTTTCATACTCAAATTTTGTTGATTTTATCCCGCCGTTTTCATCTAAATTTAGCCTGAGTTCAGGAGTGTTAAACTCAAAGCCATTTTGTAATCTTTTTTCGCGAAATTTGGCGCAAATAGAGCTTAGAGGCTTTAGCCAAGAGATAATTTTTTTATCAATTTCACTAAAATTTGGATTAATTTGTGTATCTAAATTTCTAGCTAAAATTTCGTCTATCTCATGATAATTAAACCGCCGTTTTGAACGAATTATCGCACTAAAAAGCTCGTTTTCTAAAATTTCGCCATCTTGATTTAATTTCATGCGAAAAACAAACGCCAATCGGTCGTTATTTGGTTTTAAAGAGCAGATATTTTCACTCAAATTTCGCGGCAACATTGGCACACTTTTATGCGAAAAATAGATTGAAAATCCACGCTCTTTTGCCACTTTATCAAGTGCTGAATATTCGCTTACATACTCGCTAACATCGGCGATCGCAACATAAATTTCATGCAAATTTTTATCATAATAAATCGCATCGTCAAAATCTTTTGCATCAACTGGATCAATCGTGCAAAAATCAAATTCACGCAAATCGCGACGATCAGGATAAAAATAGATACTTGGCTCATCAAAACTAAGTGATAAATTTTGGCAAATTTCATCAAATTCATCGCGTCTTGCAAAAAGCGAAAGAGAGATTTTCTCATCGACTTTTGGATCATCTATGACGCCTAAAACCTGCGTAATTTCGCCATTTTCGACCAAAAGTACAGCTCCTAGCGGAAGTAGTTTTAGTGATTTTTGCGACGCATTTAAACGAGTTGCAAAGCCACTTTTTACATTCATGCCAAGAATTTCGTGATTAAATTTTTTCGTTACAAAAACATTCGCTTTATTTGCCAAAACCAGTGCGCAAAGGACTTTTGCATGAAATTTGGCACGCCTTTTTCCTGTGATTTTAACTAAAACTATATCATCGCAACTAGCATTTTTTATATCGCAATTTTCGATGATTAAATCGTGATTAAAATTTGCATCAAACGCCGATAAGTAGCCAGTTCCATTAAAAGCTACGTCTAATTTTCCTATGATAAAACCATCATTTAAATAGTATTTTTTATTGTGTTCACAAACGGCTTTAAATTTTAATAAAACATCAATAATTTCGCGTTTTTTGCCTGAAATTTCGCCCAAACTTACGCCATTTGCGATAGATTTTAAAAATTCTTTCATATATCTTTCCAAAAATTTTTTGCCGATAATACAAAAAATTTCTAAAATTACAGATAAAATCACAAATTAATAACAATTTTATATTTTATGGTGTAAAATCGCTCATTTTTTCTGAAAGGATAAAGTATGGCAATTAAAATTTATTACGACAAAGACTGCGATTTAAGCTTAATTCAAAGCAAAAAAGTCGCTATGATAGGCTTTGGATCACAAGGACACGCACACGCTGAAAACTTACGCGATAGCGGTGTAGAGGTAATTATAGGGCTAAAAAAAGGTGGAAAAAGCTGGGATAAAGCACTCGCAAAAGGCTTTAAGGTTTTAAGCGTAGCTGAAGCGACAAAAGAGGCGGATTTGATAATGATTTTAACACCAGATGAGTTGCAAAGTGACATTTTTAAAGCTGAAATTGAACCAAATTTAAGCGAAGGAAACGCAATCGCATTTGGCCATGGATTTAACGT